>NZ_CP036313.1:0-300000 GCF_004319545.1 Desulfobacter hydrogenophilus
ACATTACCGGCAACCTCCCCAAAAAAACCTAACCCCCTTTTTTTACAAAGGCTTTCTATCTGGAAATTGATATTTCATCAGACCGCTTCAAAGGGACTTTAAACCGAACCAATTTAAAAGAACATGTTTGGCACGGAACCTGCTGAACAAAAAAACGAAAAATGCTGAGGCCCCTTAGATACATAAATAGATCTCAGGTAGAAATAAACAAATACGTAGTTTAATCTGATATCAAAAAAGGAGAAAAAACATGGAACAACAAAACACAAACCCGCCCCTTCTTGGTGATGAATTTCCGGAAATGAATGTGGCCACCACCCATGGTCCCATGAGTCTACCCAATGATATGAAAGGGAAATGGTTTGTTCTTTTCAGCCATCCGGCTGATTTCACCCCGGTTTGCACCACTGAATTTGCAGATTTTCAGAGCCGTGTTGCCCAGTTTGAAAAAATGGGGGTAAAGCTGATCGGCATGTCTGTGGACCAAATATTCAGCCATATTAAATGGGTTGAATGGATCAAGGAAAACCTTGATATCGAAATTACATTTCCCGTGATTGCGGCCAACGACTCAGTGGCAAACAAGTTGGGCATGCTGCATCCAGGTAAGGGCTCCAATACGGTGAGGGCGGTGTTTGTGGTTGATCCTGAAAGCAAAGTGCGCTTGCTCCTGTATTATCCCCAGGAAATCGGACGGAATATGGATGAAATTGTCCGGGCCACAAAGGCGTTGATTACTTCGGATCAAAACGGGGTGGCCATGCCTGCCAACTGGCCGGAGAATGAACTTCTCAAAGACCGGGTCATTATTCCGCCGCCACAGTCACAACAGGATGCGGCGCAACGGATGAGTCAATACGAAGGATACGACTGGTGGTTCTGTCACAAAGCGCTCTAATCCTACGTTAAATAAAATATAGCACCAGGCCCGGAAAATCTATTTTTCCGGGCCTTCCTGCGATATCAATGTATCATTATCAACAAGTTGAAATTATATCAGCTTAACAAGTTATTTACTTCAAAAGGAGGCCTGCTCCATGTATTTTAACCAAATTTCAGTAAAAGGTCTTGGGTGCCAGTCCTATTGCATTGGCTGCCCTGCCGCACAACAAATGATGGTCGTGGATCCCAAAAGGGACATTCAGGACTATCTGGACATTGCTTACCAGGAAGGTATGCGCATCACCCATATTGTCAATACACACCTTCATGCAGACCATATTTCAGGCGACCAGGAGTTAAGCGCAGCTACCGGCGCGGATATTTATATTAATGACAGTGTAGAAATCAGTTATGCCCATAAGGGTATTGAACCAGGCGATGTTTTCACCCTTGGGGCGGCAAAGGTGGAAGTGCTGCACACACCGGGTCATACGCCCAATTCCATTTCCCTAGTCGTCACGGACACAGGACGTTCCGATAAACCGGAAATGATTCTGACCGGAGATCTGCTGTTTGTGGGGGATATTGGACGGCCCGACCTTCCTGGTGCCGAAATCCTGGATGAACAGGTTGAGAACCTTTACAACAGCCTGTACAAAACCCTTGCAGCCTATCCCGACTACCTTGAAGTCTATCCCGCCCATGGAGAAGGGTCTCTTTGCGGCAGGGGCATGAGCTCAAAAAAGAGTTCCACGCTGGGATATGAACGCAGCGCAAACCCCATGCTGCAGTTTGATTCCTTTGAGGCTTTTAAAGAAAACATTATGTCTGCCTTCCCGGCCCGGCCCAAAAGCTTTTCATATATCATTTCCACCAATAGAAAAGGCGCAGACCTACTGGATGCATGCACCCTGGACAAACGACTGACACCCGACCAGTTCCAGGAATTGATGGAAGAGGAAACCACATTGGTCATGGACACCCGGGACAGTGCTGCATATGGTGGATTCCACATTCCCGGCAGCATCAACATCGGGTTTGAAAAGCAATTGGCTAACTGGGTGGGGATGGTGATTGATCCGGGCACTGAACTGCTATTGGTGGTGGAAAACCGGGATGCGTACGACCGGATGCTCACCGAACTTCACCGTATAGGCTATGATACAGTCCTAGGATATCTTTCAGGCGGTATAAATGAATGGCTCATGAGTGGCAGACCTGTGGATCAGCTGGCCCAGATTTCTCCCTTGCAGCTTCACAAAAAAAATGGTCCGGATGGCCCCTTAATTCTGGATGTCCGTACCATGGCAGAGTGGAATAACGGTCATATTGAACACGCCATTCACTTTCCTTTGACCGATATTTTAGATCATAAAATGCCCAAAGCAGATAAAGACCGGGAGATAGTTTTGCAATGCGGCAGCGGATACCGGGCCAATATTGCAGCCAGTTTTCTTAAAGACCAGGGATTTACCAATATAAAATCACAGGCAGGCGGCATATTTGCCTGGCACAACGCGAATCTGCCCTTAGTGTAATAATCTAAACTTTTTTCGGGTTCATGATCAACATTTAAGCACCACAGATAGGCAAAATTTTGATCATGAACTTTGATCCGAATAACAAATTTCAAGCAACACCTTACCCTTGGTTGTACGAAAGGGGATACCTACGACATGACTACCGGCCTCGGTATGTAAAATTTCCTCGGTTTGACCGGTCACAACCCTTACGAATTTAACTTTTACTTTTTTTCCCAATTCCCCAATTTTTGTTGTCACATGTCCGGCAACCATGTTGCTGATCTCACCAACTGCATCGGTAATTTCTTCATTAATTTCGGTCATTTCCTCGCCAAACATAGCCGATACAATGCCTAATATACTTTTTTTGGTAAAAGAAATCGCAACGGTTGCTTCCAAATCTCCCTCAACCGTCAAAAGCCCTGAAATATCGCCATGATGAACGGTATCTCTCTTTAAAAAAGGCGGCTCTGGCTTTACTTTTACTAGAGCAGTGGTGTCAAGAATGTGTAAAGTTCCTTCAATGAAAGGATTGACAAGCGCTACATCCATTTTTACCTCCTAGTTTTCAAACATTTTATGCTGTCCAGAGAAAACAGGCAACCAATTTTTAATAAAACCGAATAAATACTTGACACACGCGGCTCAACGACGTAACGTAGCCAGAAAAGCTGAATGAAAATATTTTCACTAAAAATATACTTTTAACTTAAATATTTCCTAACAAACCCCAAAAAAAGGAGTGAGCACGATGAACAAAGGCGATTTAATTAACAAGGTTTCAGAAGTTCTCAGCAGTAAAAAAGACGCTCAGGCAGCTGTTGACTGCATGATTGAAACAATCACTGATGCGCTGGCTTCTAATGACTCTGTTACCTTGGTGGGTTTTGGCACATTCAAAACCGCTGAGAGAAAAGAGAGGAAAGGCAGAAACCCCCAGACAGGAAAAGAAATCAATATTCCGGCCAGAAATGTTCCCAAATTCGTACCCGGAAAAGCACTTAAAGACGCTGTAAAGTAATTTATATTACACAGGCATCAATCAGGCAGCATTGACGGGGGAGTCAATACTGCCTGATTAAATTGTAGGGCATGGAATTTGACGTCAAAAAAATATTTTTCCCTTCGGTGGGAGTAAATCTGGTATTTAACATAAATACCGATTTTCCCATTTCAAAAGCCTCTATTATTTATGATGCTGATTATAAAAAACAAACCATCACCCTTGCCCAACCAAGTATTCCTGTAACCCAAAACACACCGTTTGAACAGCTTCACCTGACAACGCTTGTTTATATTAAGCAACGCAGGCTCCGGATAGGAATCCGTTGCAAGCCGACCCAGTTTACCAGCAACTATCCCATGGCCGACGGTACCCCGGTAAAAGCATTTGTGGTGCAATACCGGCTACCAGCCATCGAAACTAATATACGGTCCGCATTCAGGCTTCTAATGACCAACAGGTATGCGGTAAAGGGTAAAATAGTCTATAATAAACAGGAATACCGAACACCGGGTGATTTCAAAATAAAGGACATCTCTTTTTCAGGTTTAGGTCTTGTCATACTTGAAAAAAAAGGGCAGCGCCCGTCCCCCTTGTCTGCGCTGAAAGTCGGTACAAAGATGATCATGGGGCTTGCGTTAGTGGATCGTGACCAACCGGGCGCTAAAAAAACTGTACCCGTTCAAATTCAGGTTGCGCGAATAAACATTAATTATTCAGAAATCCATACATTGATCGGCCTGAAGATCACTAACATTACCAGAGAGGATGAAGAGGTGCTAAACCTGTTCATCCACACTGCCCAGATAGAGGAATTAAAACGCATCAGCAAAAAAAGATAATTGACCCTGAATATGGACTTTAAGCCACTTTAAAAGATCTTTCTGGCCAGAATCAAAGGACTGCATTGTTTCTGTTTCAATTTTTTCAAGCTCGTCAAGCGCCTTGGCACAGGTCAATTTGACATCCGCCTTGTACCCTTTGATAGATTCCTCCGGATCACTCCCACAAAGGCATTTTAAATGCGCACAGAACTCAGGGGCACAACCCGGATTTTCATTGAAATTGCGCACAAGGATTCTTTGGGCCAGCATCCGCACCCTGTCACTTTGAAAGCCCTGGGCAATCTGACATCTGTTTTTTTCTTCTGCTTTATGAAAAATCGCGATCTCTTTTTTATCTTGAAATGAAAAGAACCCGCTCTGATACAAATCCGCATCGGGATCTATATCAGGCACCTGGGGATATTTGAAATTCTGATGAAAACTGACCGTTTTATCAAAACCGGACATGTTCTGTTTTATAAAATCAAGATTCCGTATACACACTGTACGCGATCCAGGTGAAAGTTTTTCCCAAAAACGATCCAGAACAGGCAAAATAAACAATTGATCACCCGGCTTTTTTCGTATTGTAATGAGATCATATACGCCAAAGGCCTCATCTATCCGGTCAAACAACCTGTCCTTATCCAAACGAATCCACAGGCTTTGATTTTTATAAGGAACAGATCCACCCACATAAACCACTGGGGCCATATAGTTGCAGTCTGCACCAAATGAGACTGATACCATAAGGGCTAAATCCATTCCGTACGCCTGAGATAATTTCGAACTCTGAAGACTGTTCATGCGTTTAAGATCATCATTCTTGTCGAAAAAACTTTGGACATACGACCAGATTCTGCTGTATTTTGAAAACGCCTCTGCAAGACCAACAACAGATTCAACATCACTCATGGCTTCATGAGCCCTACCCGAAGTCTTAAATTTATTTTGCCGGGTTAAATGCTCAAGTTTCATGGTTGGCTGCCCATTTTCAAGCACAGGCCAGGAAAGCGCCTGGGCACAGAAAAGATAATATATCAATGTAATCGGCAACATATCCATCCGGCTGCACCCGTTAGCAAACTGATGCGAATACGGATCCAATAGATTACGATAAAAAAGGAAACGTAAAAATTCGTCATCAAATCCAAGGGAATTATACCCTATGCTGATGGTCTGTGGCGTATTCAAAAGTCCATGAATTTTCAAGGCTGCATCATATTCACAGATACCGGTCTCAAGTATTTGAGCATCAAGTTTGTGCGTAAGAAACGCCCATGGAGAGGGGACGATATCCTTCCTGAGACGAATGACAATATCCTCTCTGCCGATCTCATTTAAAGACAGATCCGTGCGAATGCACGCAAAGGTCAGTACCTGGTCAAAGGCTGGATTCAGCCCGGAAGTTTCGATATCATAGAATAAAAGTGTTTGCATTGATTATATAAGGGATGAATCCAATACGTTAAAACTCAAAAAAGGGAAGCAAATATAAATTTGCTTCCCTTTGATATTTTTTGAATACGTAAAATGAGATAGTGTATTTTATCTCTTTGAGAACTGGAAGCTTGCTCTTGCTCCCTTTTGACCGTATTTTTTACGCTCTTTCTGTCTAGCGTCCCTGGTAATAAAACCTGCAGATTTCAAAACACCACGCAGATCCGGATCGGATAAAACAAGCGCTTTGGAAACGCCGTGACGAATTGCGCCTGCCTGACCGCTAGCCCCACCGCCCATCACAGTTATTTTAATATCAAAGGCATCGCTTTTATCAGTGAGAGTAAGAGGAGAAATCAACACATTCCTGTTTACCGGGATATCAAAATACTCATCCAATGCCCTATCATTAACAACAATCTTTCCTGTACCAGGCATAAGCCACACTTTGGCCACAGAATTCTTCCGCTTACCTGTTGCGTAAAATTGGTTTGCACTTTCCATTTATTCTATCAAGTCCTTATGTATTAGAATTCAACAACCTGAGGCTTCTGGGCAGCGTGGGGATGCTGATCGCCTGCATAAACAAATAACTTTTTCCCAAGTTTACGGCCCAGTCTGTTTTTTGGAAGCATCCCGCGAACAGCCTTTTTTAAAACATTTTCGGGGTTTTTCCCAAGCATCTCTTTAGCCGTCTGGGATTTAATTCCCCCGATATAACCAGAATGACGGTAATAGGTTTTCTGTCCCATTTTATTTCCGGTCAAACGTACCTTGTCCGCATTGACAACAATCACCCAGTCACCAGTGTCCACATGGGGGGTGAAAAGTGTGTTATGTTTACCCCGGATTCTATACGCTATCTGGGAAGCAAGCCGCCCAAGCACTTGGTCTTTTGCATCAATAATGCACCAGTTTTCTTTGTTGTCAGATCTTTTCGCACTGTATGTATATTTTTCCAATGTTCTCCATGCTCCTCTAAATAAACGCAATCAGGTATAACTATAGAACTTCGCTTTTAAAGTCAAGCGTTTTTATAATTCTATCTGTTTTTCCTCTTTCTGCTTTGATCCGCCCTCCTTTGAAAAAAACGAGCTCTCTTTCTTGGCAGGCGCCATTTTGCTGGATGTCTTACAGGAGATATCCGCATTAAGCACTCCGCCGTTTTCCACAATCAGGTCCTGGCATACAACTTTTCCTGCACAGGAACCGGTGGCCAGAATAATCAACTCTTTAGAGGCGATCAACTCTCCTTTAAAGCTGCCACCAATGATCAGACTAGAGACCTTTGTCAAAGTTGAGTGAACCTCGCCATCCTGGGCAATAATTACAACATCTCCATCAATTGTGCCCTTTACCTCTCCTTTGATGATAAGTTTTCCACAACTTTCTATGGAGCCGTCAATCTTGAGTTCCTTATCAATGATGCTTAAATTTTTCGTATTTTTTCTCACAACGCCGGCCTCCTTACAAAGCACGTAAAATTTAAAAATCCGTATCAATCATGTTTATTTTTTTCAATGTCAAAGGTGGTCTTAAATAACAATTTTTCGGTTTCGTCAAATATAAATACGGAAGCATCGGAAAAATCCTGCAGCGGCGTCTTGGTGTTGATGGTGAGCTGAATAGGTTTAAACCGGGAAATAGAAAAATAATGACCTTGTTTATAGGGACCGGGAACACCGTTTTTCATAATTGAGGATTTGGGTATCACCACCCATTTATCAGGTGTGGCACCTTTGGGTCTGAGTACCCAGAAAATCCGACCGGATATTTCCTTGGAATTTTCTGTAGTATTCCTGACATTAAACCGAACAATGAGCTCATGGGCATCCCTGCCCGATGAAAGCGAAAACGATCCAATGCTTACGTTAGACAACGCGTCAGGGAATTGCTCTACTGACTGGTCAGCGCGTTCACCGGATTGAGCCGGACTTGATGCTGAATTGTTATCATCCAACCCAACACGATCACCTTTACCGATTTTCGAATCAGGCGTTGTCCCTGTAGGCAAAAATTCAGCGCCATCCAATTTCCCCTTCATGCCTGAGCGTTGTTCTTGCTTGGGAGGGTCCTGACCAATCTTTCCGTGACGGGTCAATGCTTCAAGTTCAACTGCATTACCCGTCACCACCAACCTGGCCATGAGAATTTCTTTTTCACTGGTCAAACGGTCTACTTTTTTTTCAAAAACGTCCTGGGAATTCTTTAATTGGATATTCTGATTGTTCACTTTGGAATAGAGCCGATAAAATACAACGGTACCCAGTCCCCCTATCAAGCTGATTACCAAAAAAAAATAAACAAAAACTTTCAAAAAAGCCCCGGATCGCATTTCACCGAAATCATTAATGATCAAGATACTATTTTCCTTGCGCATTTTATGCGGCGCAGGTTTTATTTGGGCTATTTCCCTTTCCAGTTCTCTCGAAATATCTTCCATTCCCCATCCTGTCTGACAAGTTTAAGCCGTTTTCTGCCCTCACCAATTTATTCTGTTGACTCATCCTGAAAAAGCGTTCTTGAAGCTGCCAGCAACGGTGGCTCACCGGAGTTAAAAGCTTTATCTTTTGTCTGGAAAATATCTCCTATAATAAGGGACGCGACAGTTCCCTGACGAATAAAAAATTGCCGTTTACCAAGGAAGTAGAATCAATCTGTTCAACAATAATCAAGGGCGTGGCGTCCAGGTGAATGAAATCAGAGAGGGCAATGATATTTTTATTTTCCAGGGCAACGCACCCATTTGAATCCGTGGGTTTCAAAGGCTTGTCTGTTCCGTGAATCCATACGGCGGAACCCTGCTTGCCAAGGCGCAGATCCAGATAATTAGAATGGCATTTTCATTTTCAGGTATCCGGATCAAAGCCCCCGGCACTGATGCCGCGAGGGCCGCCATTCCCGGATAAAGCCATACCAGACAGACGGTTATAATCATTACGCCCATGGGCATTGTTAATTTCGTTTTGTCGATCATTACCCTCTTTTTTCTAAATTCAAATGCCGGTACGCATTTTCCGATGCTCTTCTGCCGCTGGAAGTGCGCAGCGCAAGGCCGATTTTCAATAAATAGGGTTCCACCACATCCACCAAAGTATCAGTCTCCTCCTGCAGGGTCGCTGAAATGGCTTCTATTCCAACAGGCCCGCCGTTGTAAAACCGAATAATCGTTTCAAGATAATTGCGATCCAAAGGAGTCAGACCCAGGTCATCAATGCCTTCTAAATACAGGGCCTCCTGAACGCCCTTCGCCGTCATAAGTCCCTGATGCCTGACCATGGCATAATCCCGGACACGCTTGAGAAGCCGGTTGGCAATTCTAGGGGTTCCCCGTGATCTTTTAGCAAGTTCCAAAGCGCCGTCATCTGTGATACGCGTCTTCAAAAGCATGGCCGATCGCTGAATAATCACTGTCAACTCTTCAAAAGAATAAAAATCAAGGGTACGAAATATGCCAAAGCGGTCTCTTAACGGCGCGGACAAAAGTCCCACCCGGGTGGTTGCCCCGATGAGTACAAACTGTTTAAGCCGGTACCGGTGGCTTCTGGCATGGATTCCCTTGTCAAAGACAAAATCCACGGCAAAATCCTCCATGGCCGGATAAAGAAACTCTTCCACCACTTTTGGAATCCTATGAATTTCGTCAACAAAGAGGATATCTCCCTCCCCCAGATTGGTCAGAATACCCACAAGATCTCCACCTTTTTCCAGGGTTGGGCCGGAGGTAACGGTCAAATCTTTTCCCATTTCATTTGCAATAATGTAGGACACCGTTGTTTTCCCAAGCCCCGGAGGGCCGTGCAACAAAATATGATCTAAAGGTTCCCCTCGCATTTTTGCCGCCTGGATGGCGATCTTGAGTGTTTCCACGGCTGCGGTCTGTCCCACATAATCATCAAAGCACCCGGGACGAAGGGAAACAATCTCCTGGGAATGGTCTTCGATTTTCAGCTTTTCTGAAACCACGCCCTTTTTATCTGAACTATAGCTTAAAATGTCGCCGTCAACCGTCATCTGGTCTCCTGATAAATTTCGTCAAACAGGTCTTCAGGGGAACTGATGCCTGGATTTTTTTCAAGGGCTTGTTTAATCATTCTTCTTGCCGATGACCCAGAATGCCCAAGCTGTTCAGTGAGGACCTCAGTCACCTGACTGACCATGAGCTGCTTTTCTTCAGGCAGAAAATCTGTTGGTTCGGTTGGCCCAGGGTCCGGTTCAGGGCTTTGGGTTGCAGCAAACGCTAAAACCTTTCCGTTAAGGGTGGCCACAATTTTTTCTGCTGTTCTTTTTCCGATACCTGTCAACTGTGACAAAAAGACCGTATCACGGTCTTCAATGGCTCGGGCCACCTGGGGCACCGGTCTTGTCAACGCCTTTATTGCCTTCATGGGCCCGATGGCGGCCACGGTGATGAACAACTGAAAAAAATCCTTATCATCCGGAGTCAAAAATCCGATGAGCACGGGCTTAGGTTGCCGATCAGTCACATGATAATAAATATACAGCGCAATTGTTTCATTCGCCTGGGATTTTTCCATGCACATAGACAACGTAATGGTGTCCAAAAGGATCTCATAACCGATATGGCCAGCCAGCAGGATGATGCCATCCGCCTCTTTACTAAGAATTTTTCCCTCAAGATATGCGATCATATTTAAATCCTTGCCCCCCAATCCCCCCCATATCGGAAAAGCCCGGTCAATGCCATTCCCAACGCATCCGAAGCGTGAAAAGGACGAATGGGCTCATGGTGATTTAATAAGTGGCGCACGGCACGTTCCACCTGACGCTTATCCGCACCGCCGTTTCCCGAAATCACCTTTTTAACTTCCCTGACAGCCACCTCGCGAATCTGCACATCCGCCTTGAAAGCCGCTAAAATCAGCACCCCTGAGACTTTGCCCAGCATGATACCCGATCCCGGATATTTTTCAAGGGAGTAAATGTCTTCAATAACAACCAGATCCGGCTGTTGTTCAAGTAGAAAGGACTTGGTTTTACGATAAATTTTGTCCAGCCTCACCGGCGTGGATTCACCGGCATCTGTGGAGATGCTGCCAAAGGAATATCCTGCAATATGACGCCCCTGTCCCTCAATGACTCCGATGCCGGTTCCGGCAAGGCCGGGATCAATGCCTATGATTTTCATATTCTATTTTCACAACCAAAGGAAAACGCAATCAGTTGAGATTTTTAAGCTTTTCCTTAGCATACTTGGCTTCCTGGGAATTGGGATACCGGGTGATCAACTCTTTGAGAATCAGTCTGGCATTGGCCTTTTCACCAAGGGCTACAAATGCATATCCCTGCTTAAGCCGGGCGGCCGCATTTTTATTTGAATCTGGATAATTTTCAAGCACTTTCTGATATTCCAGAATGGCCTTTTCATACCATTTTTCAGCATAATAAGAATCGGCAATCCAGAATCTTGCATTGTCAGCGTTTTTGGAATCCGGGTATTTGTTGATAAAATTCTCAAACTGAATTTTTGCGCTTTCCAAGTCGCCCTGGTCAAACAATTTTTTCGCATAGCTGTATAAACCGTCCTCGGAATTTTGCATCTCACTGGGCACCGGGTCATTCTTCCGGGCAGGCGATCCTGACACACTAGGCTCAAACCCCATATATTTTTCCAGGGCAATCACCTTCTCATAATTCTTGGAAATGGCATTATCCAGACGCTCCAACCGTTTTTCCAAACTTTCCTGACGTTCCTGCCCAGTTATACCGAACTTGTAACGCACCTCTTCAAGTTGCCCCTGAATGCTGTGAAAGTCGTCCTTTAGCGACTGAAGATCATACTTCACCTCAGCATAATTCTCACGGGTGTTTTTGGAAAACTCATCCACCTGTTGTTTAAGGTGCTCAAGGTCATCGGTATTTGTCTGAGCAAGCACATTCCGGCGGCTGTTATTCTGTTCCATAACCGCCACCCGGGTCTCCAGAGCCTGATACTGACTGGGTGCCACGCAGCCCGCTAGTAAAACCATGGCTGTAAGGCAGGGATAAAAGCACAAAGGTTTCATTTGATACGAAGTCCGAAAATAGTTAAAGGAGATATGGGTATAGACAGGCAATTCCGTCTGTCTATACCCGCCAAACGTATAAGAAGACATCCCCAAGAGGGTTATCTTGCCTATACCGCCGGTCTTCTACCTGAATATAAATTGTGCCCGTCTGTTTATGCGATAAGCCGCTTCTGTGGATGCCGGATCCAGAGGTTTTTCTTCTCCATAGCTGACCGTCCCCAGACGATGGGCTGAAACACCTAAATCCACAAGATAATTTTGGGCTGCGTTGGCGCGTCTTTCCCCCAAGGCCAGATTGTAAACCGTGGTACCACGCTCGTCACAATGACCTTCAATCATAACGGTCTCAGAGGGATTGGCCTGCAGCCAAGCCGCTTTTTCCCGCAGCAGGTCCTTAGCCTGATCGCTAAGTTCAGCACTGTCATAGTCAAATAAAATGTTCTGATTCAGGAAACGGGATTCAGCTTCGGCAATCTGGGCTTGCCGCTGATCGTCCAGTTGCTGGGCTTTGATTCTGTCAGCCTCAAGCCGAGCAGCTCGTTCAGCCTCAAGACGGGCCGCTCTTTCAGCATCTGTCTCCTCACTTTGCCCCTGGTATACATTACCAGGATCAGCCACCTGTGGTTTTGAACAGGCGACCATGGTTAAAAGTCCTACAACCATTACTGCCATCATAACATTCATCAACAATTGTTTTTTCATCGTACTTCTCCTTTTTTGATTTACCTTAACGATCTTGCTTATATTTCCTAATCAGTTCAAAAACCAGTGTCACCGGACCAATCCGGTTCACTCTGTAGGCCGGGCATGGAAAGAAGTCGGCGCTGATCCGTACCGGCCGCGGTCATGACAAATAAATTTGCTCTTCCGCCGTTCCTCTTGGATTTAAAGACGATCAGGGTGCCGTCCGGTGACCAACAAGGATCTTCATTATCGCCCTGTTCTGCGGTCAACTGCACCGGATTACCGATATGCGGATAAACAGATATCACAAAAATATTAATTTTATTTTTTTCAATCCCCACATAAGCAATCTTTTTTCCGTCCGGGGACCATGCCGGGCTGGTATTATATCTTCCAGTGAATGTTACGCGCTGCGCCTCTTCCGAATCCAGCCCTTGAATATAAATCTGTGGATTGCCGGACCGGGATGAGGTAAAGGCGATCATTCTACCGTCCGGGGAAAATTTAGGTGACACATTGGATCCCCAGCTCTTGGTCACTCTTTTAATAATTTCTCCTTTACGGGTCAACAAATATATTTCCTGATCTCCTGAAAAACTTAACGTTGCCGCCAGATTAAGCTTTCCAGGCATCCAGTCCGGAGAAATATTAATCCCTTTATAATTAACAATGGCTCCCAAGTTCTCCCTAAGATTTTTTATAAAAATATCAGGTTTTCCCTTGGCATAGGAGACGTAAGCCAGCCATTGACCGTCATGGGACCAGGCAGGAGACAACGAAATACTTTTATGATGGGTGATCTGTCGGGGGTTAAATCCGTCAAAGTCGCAAGAATAGATTTCTTTATTACCATTGACGGTGGAAACAAAGGCAATTTTTGATCCAAAAACCCCAAAATTTCCAGTCAGCGCTTTGGCAACTTCCGCACAAAACCGATGAACCATCGCCCGGATCTGGGTAGTCGGCCCGCTGTATATTTTCCCAACTAAAAGCTTTGTATTAAAGGTATCCATAAGGCGAAGCTGCAATTTAACCTGGCCGTCAAGCTCTTCTACGCCTCCTGTAACCAAAAGTTCAGCCCCGATGCCTGTCCAATCCTTGAAATTTATCTGCCCCAGTTGGATGCCTGATTCCCCAGGATTGGATAAAAAGGCAGTTGGGTCCATAATTTTCAGATATCCTGTGAAATCAAGCCCTGCTTTCAGAATCTGTTCAGCCTGAGCGCCTGCAGCAACCTCAGCTTCATGGCCACTGAAAGCCTTGAACGAGGTCACCGCAACAGGCGTTTTGTTTAAAAAGGGATTTGAAATGCTGATATAATCATAATCCTTTGCCAGGGCCTGGACAGCCAGGAGAAATATACTTGCCCATATCCAGACCATGGGGTTCAGCACACACAAAAATTTGCCTTGTTTCATTTGACCACCTGTTTATATTTGATTTCCACAAAAACTATTTAGTGATAGTGTCCGTCCAGAAATAAGATGTCTTGTTCAAGTTCAAGGCGGATGAAAATTTTAACCACAGGCATATACAACATATTCCGAGGATTAAAATTTTCATCCAACGAAGGAATTGGACAAAAAAGCTATTTCTGGATGGGCACTATTTAAGGCCCCGGGGGGAAAACCCGAGCACCAATTCATAGGAGAACATCCCTTTGGGCAATTCCGGCAGGGGATTTGCCCTTTGTACTGCCTTTTTAGCAGAGTCATCAAGATAATTGTTTCCGGACCGGGTCTCAAATGAAATATCCCGGATATCACCGCTTTTTAATATTTTTATAAAAATTCTGACTTCAAGATCCTGATCAAGTCCGGCCATGGCATCATTGAAAATCCAATTCTGCTCAATGGCAGACTTGATTATCATCTGATACAGCGTCAAGGGACTGGCTTCTCCGGCACCCCCGCCGCCTGTAGCACCAGCAACCTTATTGCCGTTGGGATTTGTACCCTGGGCACCATTTTCTTTTGAGGCGACCGAGGCCTTCATCCGTTCCAGGGCGTTTTTAAGCTGAGCCTGCCTGTGTTCTTCACTCTTTTGAGCCTGCTCTTTTTTGGTCTTTGCCAACTCTTGTTCTAACTTTTTCTTGGTTTTTTCTTCTTGTTTACTTTTCTTTTCAACAGAATTTTCTTTTGGCGGCTTTTTTGGGGGTGGTTCCTTTTCTCGGGCTGCGATCAAATTTTTAAGGTTATGGGGCTTTGACTTCAAACTGACCTCAGGTTTGATTATCGGTATTTCTGCTTTCTTGGGTTCAGTGGGCTGGGAAGGCCTTTGTGAAACAGCATCAGGGCTCACACTGTCTGCCTTGTCAGGCGTCGGTTCACCAGGCATCGATAATTTTTCCGAAGTGGGAGCATTGACAGGTCCGGGAGCAAACGCAACCAAATCCACAGTAATAACTTTGGGCTTGGGTGCGGAAAACTGAAAATCATGCAAAAAATACAGGCTGATAAAAAAAAGCGCATGGCAAATCAGGGATACCAGGCAAACCAGAAAGAACCTTCCAGGGCCGGTGCTTTGGAGCTCGCTGGCAACGCTTCGCCTATTTTGGATTTGAGACCGAATATTCATCTTACGCCATTAACCAGCCGGGGTCTCATCCTCAGGCAGGGTGATCATGCCAAGGCTGGTAACACCGGCTTTTTTAATTTGGGACATGATATTGACCACCACACCATAGGGCACTTTTTTATCCGCCTTCAGGTAAACATTTTTCTTATCCAGATTCTCCATGACAGCTTCAAGCTTTTCTGCCAGAAACGCGGCGCTGATCTCCTGCTCATTAATATACACTTTCATATCAGCATCAATGGAGATGATCAGATTCTGCTCATCCGTGGGCAATGATTCCGAAGTTGCTGTGGGGAGCTCAACGTCCACACCCTGAACCATCATGGGTGCCGTGACCATAAAAATTATCAATAAAACCAGCATGACATCCACAAACGGCGTCACATTGATTTCAGACATCAAGGGGTCATTTCCTGATCCAAGCTGCATTTATGCCTCCAGCTTTTTAAAAACATCCCGTTCAATAATATTCAAAAGATCTGAAGAAAAACTTTGAAGTTCTGAATTCAGCACCCGTATACGGTCATTGAAGTAATTATATGCAATAACCGATGGAATGGCCACGGCAAGGCCGGCCGCCGTAGCCACTAAGGCCTCGGAAATACCGGGTGCCACAACGGCAAGACTGGCAGACCCTGAAAGCCCGATCCCCTGGAAGGTGCTCATGATACCCCACACCGTACCGAATAGGCCGATAAAAGGGGCAGTATTACCGGCTGTTGCCAGAAAGGACACCAACTGAACCAACCGCCGGTTTTCCACATTAATGGCCCGATTAAGCGTGCGGTTGACACTTCCCATGGTCTGAAGGGTCGATCCGGCATTTTTCTTTGCGGCAAGATTTTCCTTATTCTCAGTCCTTGAAGCCTCCATGTAAGCGGCAATAAAAATTCGGGCCAGGGGACTGGAGCGAAGCGCCTTGGCCTTGGAAAAGGCATCGGCCAGGGTCCGGCATTGCCAAAACACTTCGGTAAAATAAGCCGAATCTCTGAATGCCGTTCTAACATACCGAAATTTTATGAATATGATAGACCAGGAGATAATAGAAAAAAACAGCAGCAGCAACATGATAAACTTTACAACTGGCCCGGCATTGGTAAGCATATATAACAGGCCGACTGATTCAGTGGTCATAAATTCTTCCTTAAACTATATTGGCACCTTGGGAAATATATCAGATAAAAATACATAAATCTACATGGTGTTTGGGCACAAGCTCACCCATCTGCGATTAAATAATAAAAGCCCCTTTGCCTTGGACAAAGGGGCTTAATATTACTAAATCACATCATAACCGAACAAGCCGGCTTCATGTATCACAGGCAGAATTGATTACATCATACCAGGCATTCCACCGCCCATACCGCCCATGCCGCCGCCCATTCCACCAGGCATACCACCACCTGCATTTTCTTCAGGCTTTTCAGCAATCATGGCTTCGGTAGTCAGCATAACAGAGGCAACAGAGGCTGCGTTCTGCAGGGCAAATCGAACCACTTTCTTAGGATCAATAACACCAGCTTCAATAAGGTCTTCGTATACGTCGGTTCTGGCGTTGTACCCAAATGCACCGTCCGCCTCTTTAACTTTATTGATGACAACAGACCCTTCAACACCTGCGTTGTCAGCAATCTTGCGCAGGGGCCATTCAATGGCCTTGGCAATAACATTAACACCCAGTTTTTCTTCACCGTCCACATCAAGGGAATCAAGGGAAGGAATGCATCTAACCAGGGCCACACCGCCGCCAGGAACAATGCCTTCTTCAACAGCTGCACGAGTTGCATTTAACGCATCTTCCACGCGGGCTTTCTTTTCTTTCATTTCAGTTTCAGTGGCAGCACCGACATTAATTACAGCCACACCGCCGACCAGTTTAGCCAGACGTTCCTGCAGTTTTTCACGGTCATAATCAGAAGAAGTTTCATCAATTTGGGCACGAATTTGTTTTACGCGGCCTTCAAGGGCTTCTCTGGCTCCGGCACCGTCAACAATAGTGGTATTATCTTTGTCAATGGTGATTGTCTTGGCCTGGCCAAGATCCTGAAGAGTAATATTTTCCAGTTTGATGCCGATATCTTCGGAAACAACCTGACCGCCGGTGAGGATAGCAATATCTTCCAGCATGGCCTTTCTTCTATCACCAAAACCGGGCGCTTTCACAGCAGCCACATTCAGGGTGCCGCGCAGTTTATTAACAACCAGAGTAGCCAAGGCTTCGCCTTCTACGTCCTCTGCAACGATAACAAGGGGCTTACCTGTTTTTGCAATCTCTTCCAGAACAGGAAGCAAATCTTTCATCGAGGCTACTTTTTTATCGCAGATCAGGACAAAAGGATTTTCCAGGTAAGCAACCATTTTTTCTGTATCGGTTGCGAAATAGGGAGAAAGATATCCGCGGTCAAACTGCATACCTTCAACAACATCAAGGGTGGTATCCATGGATTTGGCTTCTTCAACGGTGATAACACCTTCTTTACCCACTTTATCCATGGCTTCAGCAATGATGTTACCAATGGTTTCATCATTGTTGGCGGAGATGGTGCCGACCTGGGCGATTTCGTTCTGATCTTTGGTAGGTTTAGCAAAAGACTCAAGGGTTTCAATGACCTTGGCAACCGCCTTGTCAATACCTCTTTTGATTCCCATGGGGTTGTTGCCGGCAACAACCAGACGCTGACCTTCTTCGTAAATTGCCCGGGCAAGGACAGTGGCGGTGGTGGTACCGTCACCAGCCATATCAGATGTTTTTGAAGATACCTCTTTAACCATCTGGGCACCCATGTTTTCAAACTTATCTTCGAGGTCGATCTCTTTGGCAACAGTTACGCCGTCTTTGGTAACAGTGGGAGAGCCCCAGGATTTATCAATAACAACGTTTCTTCCTTTGGGACCAAGGGTAACAGTTACTGCGTCAGCAAGCGCCTGGACGCCTTTGAGCATAGCTTCACGTGCTTTGGCATCGTACTTAATTTCTTTAGCCATTGTATTTTATCTCCGTCAATTTATTTCATTAAATTCTATTGAAGTCTGTATTAACTTAAGCCTAACACCCTGAAATAAAAAATACGTTTCAGGGTTTAACAAACATTAGTCAACAACGCCCAGGACATCGTCCTGGCGCATAATCAGATAATCAATTCCGTCAACTTTGACTTCCGTACCACCGTATTTACTGAACAATACGCGATCACCAACTTTCACGTCCATGGGAAGAAGCTTTCCGTCTTCGCCCATACGCCCGTTACCGGTTGCAACCACTTTACCTTCAGCAGGTTTTTCCTTTGCTGTGTCCGGGATAATGATACCGCCTTTGGTTTTTTCATTTTCTTCAACACGTTCAACAAGAATTCTGTCGCTCAATGGTCTGAAACTCATGATACAATTCTCCTTTAATTATTAAAGTTAGGCATTAAATTTTATTTTTGAATTAAGTCAATTTGTTAAGCAAATCATCATCTACTTAGAATCTGATGTAGAATCTGACTTTTCTGACTTTTCTGACTTTTCTGATTTTGCGGATGATTGTTCATTAGGCGTAGAACCTGTCTTGGTTCCACCGTAATCCGTTACATACCATCCGGATCCTTTAAGGTGAAAGGTGCTTTGGGAAATAATCTTTTTTAGTTTACCATTGCACCTGGGACAAACTTCCAAGGGGGACTCCGAAATTTTCTGAAAAACCTCTTCTATATGTCCGCACCCACTACATTGGTACTCGTAAACCGGCATTTTTGTTTTTCCTTCCTCTAAATTGCTGAAACCGCTTATTTTGCGGGACTCCTTGCTTGAAAAACAAAACTAAAATAATAAGTCTTTTTTCCTTGTCAAGGATGTGCCCTTAAAATTTTTAAGGATATTCCTATTTAAATTTGTCAATACCATTTTGCATAAAATTCAAAAACTTGTAATATCCCAGACACAGTTTGGGGTGCAATAATATCGTGGGTAATTCCATGCACTTTTTTTTCTTCTTCCAAGGTCACCTCTGCTTCACAGGCGTTTTCATAGCGATGCTCAAACCTGGCAAACCGTACTACATGGACAAGCTCATGAACCAAGATATATAAAAGAAAAGGAGCAAGACAAATCTTAGATTGTTCTGCAATAAATGAAACAATCGCAGGATCCTGGATACAGACATGATAGAGGCTAAAAACCGAAGAGCATAGCGACCGGTCCTGATGACGACCTTCATACTTAAGCACCTGGGCAAAAGGGCCTTCTACCCGCTCATGGGGATCCAGATTTCTGGCCGTTTTAATATCATATCTATTTTTAAGCCATTGGGAGGATGACAACTTAAAATAATTGTATACCATCTCCTCGGCCCGCAGTGCTGCAGTAGCCACCTGTTCAAGTTCACTCTCATTAAAAAACCGTGCCATTTAAACGACTGCTCCATGCAACAAAAGAATGGACACTTAATTTAAAACTATGCTATAGTCAAAATTTAGCAAATAAAATGATCGTTTTACTAATTTAAAAGGAGGTGATTTTTTTGGGCAGCGTCATAAAGAAGAGAAGAAAAAAAATGCGCAAGCATAAACATAGAAAGCTCCTTGCCAAAACCAGGCATCAAAGAAAGAAAAAATAGGTTCTAAAGAAATTGGATTTGCCTTTTTCTTTCCTAAGCCCGTGGGGAGTATTGAGTTGTATCAACTCAGCTCAATACTCATATCCCACATATCCAAATCTCTTACTCTTAATCTGAACTTTGCTTAAAATACTTCATCAACTCTGAATCCGTTGACAAAATAACAGTACTGTCCTTTTCAAGCGTCTTTTCATACAGTTCCATACTCTTCACAAACGCATAAAATTCAGGATCCTGACCATATGCGGCTGAATAGATCCGAGTAGCCTTGGCATCAGCCTTACCCTTTATTTCCTGGGCCTGCTTATACGCCTGGGATCTGATAACCTGCAGATCTCGTTCTTTTTCTCCTCTGATATTGCTGGCCTCACCTTCACCTTCGGCCCTGAATTTTTCTGCAATCTGATTTCTTTCGGCAATCATCCGGTCATATACAGAACTGCGGACACTGTCGATATAATTAATTCTCTTAATCTTAACATCCACAACCTGAATTCCGAAATCCGTTAATTTTTCCCGGGCCTGTTTTTCTATCTGACGGGCAATTTCAGCCCGCCCTAAATCCACACGGTAACGAACCATCCGTTTAGGCGTTTCTTCACCGTCCTGGGCCCCCTGCTCCTGGATAGCATCAAACGTATCCATGGGGCGATCTGTGTTCCTCACACTTTCAACAAGCGAGTATGAGGAAATCAAATCACGCATGGCCGGATCAATAATATCGTCCAGCCTTTTAAGCCCAGAGAATTCATCTTTCACCGTCTGGAAATATACAATAGGATCACTGATCCGCCATCGGGCAAAGGCATCCACCCAGATATATGTTTTATCCTTTGTGGGAATCTGTCCCGGATCTCCGTCCCACTCAAGCAAATTTTTGGGGAAATAATTCACCTTCTGGATAAATGGAACTTTGAACTTTAATCCCGGTGTTTTCTTCGCATCACCCACAATACGTCCGAACTGGGTGATAACCACCTGTTCAGTTTCATCTATCACATAAGCAGAATTATATAGAACCAGAGCTGCAACGACTGCAACTGCGAGCAAAACGGCACTTACCCTTCCCATATTTTTATTTATACCTTCCATACCTATTCACCTTTCTGAAGGGTTTGACCTGACAATTTAGCCCCCATATTTAAAAACGGCAGCAAGTTTTTCTGATCTGAATCAATGATATATTTATTTTCCAGTTTGGGCAGAATCTCAAGCATGGCTTCCAGATACATCCGTTTTCGGGTCACATCCTTTGCCTTGGCATACTCATCATAGATGGCCTTGAATTTGGTAGCGTCACCCTGGGCACGGTTCA
This sequence comes from Desulfobacter hydrogenophilus, assembly GCF_004319545.1. Classification (NCBI taxonomy): domain Bacteria; kingdom Pseudomonadati; phylum Thermodesulfobacteriota; class Desulfobacteria; order Desulfobacterales; family Desulfobacteraceae; genus Desulfobacter; species Desulfobacter hydrogenophilus. The sequence goes on from NZ_CP036313.1 coordinate 20,875, forward strand.
CCCGATCAATGGCATACCCTTCGGCATCTTTGATCAGACGCTTAGCTTCGCCCCGGGCCAGGGGAATCGCCTTGTTGTAGTCTTCCCGGGCTTTATATATAGTCTGCTCCTTTTTCTGAGTGGCCTGGTTAACCTCATTAAAGGAGTCTTGCACCGGTTCCGGCACATTGGTTTTTTTCATTTCAATATTGACGATACCGATCCCGGCTTGTGCATTGTTCATTTCCTTTTGAAGCATTTCCTTGGCCACATTAGCAATCTCTGCGCGGCTTGAAATGACCTCATTAATGCTTCTGTCTCCCACAACCATTCTCATGGTTGCTTCGGACATATCCTTTAAAAGAGATCTGACATCTTTTACATTAAAAAGATACGCCTTGGGGTCAGATCTGCGGTACTGAACAATCCAGGGAACAACGGCAACATTAAGGTCGCCTGTGAGCATTAAAGATGCATCCTGCTTGGAAGATTCCACAGACGAAGGATAGGAACCGCCGCCGTTGTAAGTTTTAAATCCAAACTCTTCGGTTTCAACCTGCCGGACATTCACCTTAGTCACCTTTTCTATGCCTGCGGGCATCTTGAAATTCAGGCCGGGCTGGGCCAAACGAGTATACTTCCCGAAACGCTGAATCACCCCGACCTCACTTCGACCAACGGTAAACACGGTGGAGACGCCTATCAACACAACGATAATAATAATACCAACAAAAAAGATGCCGGAAAACTTAAACTCCTTAAATTTGTTTAGCAGGTCATCCATCTGGGGCGGTGTAGGCATTCCAGGTCCTCCTCCGCCTTGTTTTTGTTCATACTTTTTCTGATTTTCTCGAAGTTTTTCCCAATCCCAATTCATAAAATTATATCCTGTTTAATGAATGACCAATTTGATAATAAGCACTGTATCCATTGGTGCGCTTGAATATTTTATATAGGCAAAATATTACTCTAATTATAAGAATCAAGGTTAAAAGGCAATATTTATTTGGAACACCTCCTTTGTCCAAGGATCTCAGGCAAGCTTGAAATAAGATTGGACTGCACCGCAGATTCCCTATCCTCTAATATTATGCTATGACATTATCGAAACAGAATAAAATATCAATTGGGACTTAAGCATGGATAAAAAAGCAGGCACAACACACCTGACCCATATCAGTGACATATTGTCAAAGGCCTTGTCAAAATACAGGCCACCCCAGGAGACAGAAATCACACGGATATGGGAAATATGGGATTTGGCGATAGGAACCTCCATTGCGCAAAATGCCAAACCTGATACATTTAAAAATGGTCAATTGCAGGTAATCGTATCGAGCTCGGTATGGATTCACCAACTCAAATTTCTTGAAAAAGAAATGATTGCGAACCTGAATGCAAGACTGAACACACCTTTAATCACACATCTACGGTTTAAAATTGGAGAAATACACTACTGATCGGTTTTTTGGGGGAAAGTTATCTGTGTTGCAGCCGACAAAGGGCTACCGTTACAGCATGGATCCCTTTGTACTGTGCAGCCAGGTCCCACCCGTCTGTTCCGGTGATCGCATCCTTGATGTAGGCTGCGGTTGCGGTATTATTCCTGTTATCCTGGGATATTGCTTTCCCCAATCCCATATTACAGGCGTTGAAATTCAAAATAAACTTGCTGAAATTGCGCTGAAAAACATCATCAATAATAAACTTGCACAGACGGTATCCATTATTAACGAGGATATTAAGCATATTAATCCTGAATCCACAAACGGACCGTTTGATCTTATCCTGTCAAACCCGCCCTATAAAAAACAAAACACCGGAAGATTAAACCCGGACCTTCAAAAAGCCATCGCCCGCCACGAGATTACCATAAACATCCAGAGTCTTGCCGCAAAAGCAGAAACACTTCTCAGGCACAAGGGCAGATTTATGATAATCTTCCCTTCCGAACGTCTGATAGATATCGAACAGGCAGTGCAGGCAACCTCTATTTATCCGGAGTGGATACGCTATATTCATACTGGGCAAAAAAAAATACCTAAACGTGTTATCTTCTCAGGGCGCAAGAACATAGCCGCCCGAAGACGCATTCTGCCCCCCATTTACCTGTCGTCCGAGAATATCGCTAATATGGATATATTATCCAATTGCATTAATCCTTGACACTTTGGCTAAAAGATACTATTTTACTTGGGTCTTTCGGAGAGGTGACCGAGTTGGCTGAAGGTGCACGCCTGGAAAGCGTGTGTACTCTAACCGGGTACCCGGGGTTCGAATCCCCGCTTCTCCGCCATTTTAAAAGAAGAGCTACTGTAATCACAGTGGCTTTTTTTATTTCATAGTCGCTTTTCGGTGATATCCCCATATCATTATCTGTATAATTTACCAATAACCTGGTAAAAGATTCGGTCATGAATAATAGAATAAAACAAAACAATCTTAAGACACCTGTTGATATAGTGAAAAATCGTTCGCCCCTGTGGAAAAAAATTTTTACCGAGGCAGTGCGTGATCCTTCTGAATTATGCAGACACCTGCAAATTTCAATTGAAAATGTGGACTTAAATCCAAATTTCCCAATGCTTGTGCCTGAACCATTTTTACGACGCATTAAACCGAAAGATCCCTTGGACCCACTTTTACTTCAGGTTCTTCCCAGAAAGGAAGAATCAACTGTAAGTCCGGATTTTACAACCGACCCTGTTGGTGAGAATGGGAACTTAAGCCCTGAAGGCACCCTGTCCAAGTACCACGGTCGTTCTCTTATCGTAACAGGCAAGGCGTGCAGTATCCACTGCCGGTTCTGCTTCAGGCGGCATCTGCCGCTTCCAGGAATAGAGGAAAACAGCGTTTCAGGCGGTTTCTGTATGGATCCGAAAACGATTTCGGCTCGATTTAAGGCTGATCCCACAATCCACGAGGTAATTCTCAGTGGCGGAGATCCTCTGATGCTAAGCGACAAGCAACTTGAAGGTCTCATTTTCCATCTTAACCAAGTCCCAAGTATAAAAAGAATAAGAATTCACACGAGGATGCCGATCATCATTCCCCAGCGGCTTACTGAAAATCTGCTTAGCTTTCTTGGTAACAATAAACGTAATGCCAAGGCAGCTAAAATGATTATTGTATTACATGTGAATCACCCCAATGAACTTGATTCCGAGGTTTCCCGTTCAATAGAGGAATTAATTGATTGCGGGGGTATTTTATTAAGCCAAACAGTACTTTTGCGACAGGTGAATGACTCCGGGCCGGTCCTGGCTGATCTTTTTGAGCGGCTTATTGACTTAGGGGTGATGCCATATTATCTCCATCAACTTGATCGAGTTGCAGGCGCTAAACATTTTGAAGTTTCACCTGAAAAAGGATGTGACCTGATAACAAAGTTAAGGACAAGATTGCCGGGATACGCAGTCCCACGCTATGTCAGGGAAATATCAGGGGAACCGGGTAAGGTTGTATTAAAGTAGCTGATGTTGATTACGAACATTAGGCCTGGTGCCGGAGAATATTTTTTGCCTATGAAACAGGATCTGCGTCCTTATTCAGTTCTCCCAAAAGTACCTTGATAACATCGTCTGCCGTGTCGATGGGGACCTGGCAGGTTCCCACACGCCTGTGGCCGCCGCCGCCATATTTAAGCATTAAAGATCCCACATCAGCTCTGGCGGTTTTGTTGATAATACTGTAGCCGCAGGTAATAACGATGTTCCGACGCTGGAAGCCCCACATAATCTGTATGGAAATATTCGCATCGGGAAACAGGCTATACAATAAAAACCGGTTGCCGGTGTAGATTTCATCCTGCTCCCTTAGATCAAGAATCACAACATTTCCTTCCATGCGGCTATTGCCAAGGAGCATCTGACGAAATAGTTTGTCCTGTTCAAAGTACCGCACTGTTCGTTCCTTGATATCCGGAATTTCAAGGATTTCCTTGTCTGTCTTATTCCGGCAGTAATCAATCATATCCATCATTAAAGCGTAGTTACTGATGCGGTAATCCTTGTAACGTCCAAGGCCGGTGCGGGGATCCATGATAAAAGACAAAAGAACCCAGCCTTCGGGATTGAGAATTTCCTCTTTTGTAAACTGGGCAGCATCTGCTTTATCAACGGCACGGATCAGATCATCAAGGTGCTCGTTCTTAAAATGCTTCAACCCGCCATAGTACTCGTAAACAACCCGGGCAGCACTTGGCGCCGACGGTTCGCTGTTTCCTTCAAAGTTACCGAATGTCTTGCGTTCCTGTTCGCTGGAGTGGTGATCAAACCAGATACCGCAATCCGGAACGAAAGGAATATTTGCCAGAATATCGTCACAAGTTATTTCAATTCTGCCGTCCTGAATATCCTTGGGATGGACGAATGTAATGTCATCAATAATTCCTTTTTCCTTAAGAATGGCTGCACAGCCAAGGCCATCAAAGTCGGATCGGGTAACCAAACGCATGAATATCTCCTTTTGATGCGAATATTTATAAGGTAAGGATCTTAATAGACTAACATAAAGCCCACAGGAATCTCAAATAATTTGAATACCCGGACGCTAAGGGCCGCGGATTAAATAAGTTGGGCAGAAATAACGCCGAATTTTGGTTCATCGACAAGGCGCATTAAAGGTTGAATAGCTGGCCTATTGGACCTTTGATGCAACGAAGTAGATGAGCCAAAAAGCAAGCTATTTCGGTCAAATTATTTAATCTGTGGTTCTAAAAGAAAAAACGCTACCCCAACTCTCGTCCTATGCCATGATACTCAAACCCGGCTTCTTTGATTTCGTCAGGGTCGTACTGGTTTCTACCGTCAAAAATCACCCGTTCTTTCATCAGGGATGCCATCTTTTTAAAATCCGGCTGCCTGAAGGCCTTCCACTCCGTAACCAAAATACAGGCATCCGCACGGTCCAGGGCTGAATACTGATCCTGGGCGAAACTAATCTTTTCCTGCTCCTGTACCGGGATCTCCTTTTTAGCCTGGTCCATGGCCACAGGGTCATAGACATTCATCCGAGCCCCTGCATCCACAAGGGCTTTAATCAATACAAGGGAAGAGGCTTCACGCATGTCATCGGTGCCGGGCTTAAAAGCCAGACCCCAGATGCCAAATGTCCGTCCGGTCAAATTCTGTCCGAATCTATTGATTACCTTGCCTCCAAGTACTTGTTTTTGGAGGTTATTTCTTTCTTCCACCGCTGCCAGGAGGCTGGGAGTGAACCCTTTATCCCTACCGGTTTTCACAAGTGCCTTAACATCCTTGGGAAAACACGACCCGCCGTATCCGCAGCCGGGGTAAATAAATGAATACCCGATGCGTGAATCCGAACCGATCCCCTTTCGCACGTTCTCCACGTCCACGCCCAACCGTTCACACAGATTGGAAATCTCATTCATGAATGAAATCTTTGTGGCCAGCATGGAGTTGGCCGCATATTTTGTCATTTCAGCATCTTTAACATTCATAAACAACATTTTGTCCCGGTTCCTTGAAAAAGGCGCGTAGAGCCTGCGCATCAGCTTTGCAGCCCGGTCAGAGTCCGCGCCCACAATAATCCGGTCCGGCTTGAGAAAATCATTAACAGCCGCACCCTCTTTAAGAAATTCGGGATTTGATACCACGTCAAACTCAATGGTTTGCCCCCGAGCCTCAAGTTCCTTGCTGACCTGCGCCCTGACCTTGTCTGCCGTTCCCACGGGCACCGTGGACTTATCCACAATCACGGCATAATCGTCGATAACGGAACCGATCTGCCGTGCCACTTCCAACACATACTGCAGATCAGCCGAGCCATCTTGTCCCGGCGGGGTGCCCACGGCAATAAAAAACACATTGCAATCCTTTGCGGCCTGGGCCAGATGAGTGGTAAATTCAAGGGTACCTTCCGCATAATTATTAAGGACTATGGACTCAAGGCCTGGTTCATAAATAGGAAGAATGCCTTTTTTTAAGTTATCTATTTTTCCCCGGTCAATGTCCACACAAGTGACATGACTTCCCATTTCAGAAAAACAAGCACCTGTGACAAGGCCTACATATCCGGTACCGATAATCGTTAATTTCATTTATTTAGTGCTACCTTTCATTTGTTGCCAAACCGGACCCAGTCATTTTGGCTCTGAACAAATTGAATTTGAATTAATTGAATATTACCAGACAATGAATCTGAAGCTTTTACAATGGTAATTAATCCTTTTATGGATGTCAATCTAAGCCATTTGTTGATTAACGTAACAATCCATATATTATCCGTCAGGATAAATTCATAGCCTCTTCATAAATTGCTTGTCAACTCAATTTCTTTTTGATAGGGGAAATTAAATGGGGTCTTTCCGGCTGTCTATTGAAAACAACTACATGATTACGTGTTCACATTTGTTATTCGGGTCATATATACTTTCTAACAGAATTAACCAAAAACCGACCATTTTTAAATTTGGAGGATAGGCTATGGGCAAAAAAATAGGCGTATTATTAGCAGGGTGTGGCGTATACGATGGTTCTGAAATTCAGGAAGCCGTATTGACAATGCTGTATTTGGATCAAGCCCATGCGGATATTATTTGTATGGCACCGAACATGGAACAATATCATGTCATTGATCATTTATCCGGGACGGAAACTGCCGAAAAAAGGAATGTACTGGTAGAATCTGCACGAATTGCCCGCGGAGAGATTAAGGATTTAAAAGATGTCCAAGCCAGTGATATGGATGCCATCATCATACCGGGTGGGTTTGGTGCCGCCAAAAATTTAAGCGATTTTGCCATTAATAATGTTCAAGCGAAAGTTCATCCGGAGGTTCAACGAATTATAACCGACATGATTAACAGCAAAAAACCTGTTGGCGCCCTTTGTATTGCGCCGGCAACGCTAACTAAGATAATTGCCGACAAACAGCCTGAAGTCACCATTGGAAATGATATAGGAACCGCAGACGCGATCAAAAAAATGGGCGGCAAACATGTGACATGCGCTGTTGACCAAACACATATAGACAAGGATAATAAAATTGTGACAACACCGGCATATATGCTTGGTCCCAATATCAAAGATGTCGCAGTCGGAATTGAAAAATTAGTAGCAGAAGTGCTGGCCATGATATAATTCCTATTTTTATATATCCCTTAATTGACATGGTTACGGGCCGGTTGTATTTTAGCTTGTATTATGAATGAACACAAAAAAATACAATTAAAAGACTACCGGCCTTTTGAATTCATTGTTGACCATGTCGACCTGATCTTTGACATCCGGGATGACCACACCCGGGTGACATCCAAACTTAAAATGAGAAAAGATCCGGCCAGGGCAAATGAAACAACGCCTTTGGTGCTGAACAAGGGAACTTTTGACATTGTTTCCGTGGTTGCCGGCGACATGGTGCTTTTGCCCAGTGAATATAAAAGCGATGATGAAACCTTTAGCCTTCTCGCCACCCCGGATCTTTTTGAGCTTGAAATCACAAACATTCTTAAACCGGATGAAAATACAGCGTTAGAAGGCTTATACCGTTCGGGCAACATTTTATGTACCCAGTGTGAGGCCCAGGGATTTCGCAATATCACGCCCTACCCTGACCGTCCCGATGTGATGGCTCCGTTTTCCTGTACCATTGTGGCGGATAAAGCCCGCTACCCTGTGCTGTTATCCAACGGCAACCTCGTAAAATCCGGAGACCTTGATAACAACCGCCACTTTGCCGTCTGGGAAGATCCCTTTAAAAAACCCTGCTATCTTTTCGCCCTGGTGGCAGGAGATCTTGCCGTATTAAAGGACCAGTTCACAACAGCATCCGGCAGGGATGTGGCCCTTAACATCTATTCCGAAAAAGAAGATATCGCCCTTTGCAGCCATGCCATGACGTCCTTGAAGCAGGCCATGGCATGGGATGAAAAACGGTTTGGCCGGGAATATGATCTGGACTTGTACCAGATCGTGGCTATCAATGATTTTAATGCCGGGGCCATGGAAAACAAGGGACTGAACATATTTAACGCCAAATATGTACTGGCAGATCCGCAAACAGCCACGGACGACGATTTCATGGGCATCCAGGGAGTTATTGCCCACGAATATTTCCACAACTGGACCGGCAACCGAGTCACCCTGAAAAATTGGTTCCAGCTTAGTCTCAAGGAAGGTCTCACTGTTTTCAGGGACCAGGAATTTTCATCGGACATGAACTCACGACCGGTGAAGCGCATCCGTGTTGTAAAAAACCTTATGGCAGCACAGTTTCCCGAGGACAGCGGGCCCATGACCCACCCGGTACGGCCGGACTCATATATAAAAATGGATAACTTTTACACCATGACCGTGTACGAAAAGGGTGCAGAAGTGATCCGCATGATCTATCAACTTTTAGGACAGGATCTGTTTAGAAAAGGCATGGATCTCTATTTTGAAAAATTTGACGGTATGGCCGTAACCCTTGAAGATTTTGTTGGTGTTATGGCAAAGGTGTCCGGCCGCAACCTGGATCAATTTTTCCTGTGGTATACCCAGTCCGGCACACCGGCGGTATCCATGACCCGGCAATATGATGAAAATACAGAAATCCTGTCTTTAACCTTTACCCAGACCACATCCCCGGATAGAAATCAATCCGAGAAAAAACCCTTTCACATTCCTGTCCGGATCTCTTTGATCAACAGGGCCGGGGAAACCGTTAAACAAGATGCACTGTATGAGCTGACAAAGGAAACCGACACCTTCAAATTTGACAATGTACCCGCAGATACATACCCGTCCGTATTCAGGGAATTTACTGCGCCTGTGCGTCTAACCACGGATTTTTCAGATCAAGACCTTGCCTTTCTCATGGCCCGGGATACCGACCCCTTTAACCAGTGGCATGCCGCCCAGACCCTGTTCGTCAATGAGATAAAAAATCTGGTGACGGCTATCCAGGCCAACAAACCCATGACCGTATCATCAGGGCTTGTTAAGGCCTTTTCCCTGGCCCTGGAAAACAGGGAAAAAGACAGGGCGTTTCTTTCCAAGGCCCTTACCCTGCCCCTGGAAACAGAGATAAAGAATCATTTTAAGATCATTGATGTTGAGGCCATCCACCAGGCCAGGACCTTTTTGAAACAAACCCTGGCCAAAAAACTGGCATCAGAATTGAAAACCGTATATGAAATCTGCCGGTCCGCAAATCCCGATGATATTTCAGGTGCGGCCATGGCAGACAGAAGCCTTAAAAACCTTTGCCTTTCCTATCTTGGCTGCCTGGTTAATAAAGATATCCAGGACCTTGTACAAAAACAGTTTGAAACCGCCGGCAACATGACAGATGAATTTGCCGCCTTCAAAATCCTGAGTCACATGAATCCAGACGTGCGTGATGAGGCATGCCACGCATTTTATGACAAATGGCAGACCAGGACCCTGGTTATCGACAAATGGTTTTCTGTCCAGGCCCAATCCAGCCTTGAAGACACCTTAGATCAAGTAAAAAAACTGACCGCACACAAAGATTTTACCATGGCCAACCCCAACAAAGTCCGGGCGCTCATATTTGCCTTTGCCATGAACAATCCCATGCATTTTCACAGGGCTGACGGTCGAGGCTATGAATTTGTGGCAGAACGGATTCTGGCGCTGGATAAAATCAACCACCAGACAGCCGCACGGCTTTGCTCATGTTTTAATCTATGGAAACGCTATGATGGGAACAGACAAGTCATGATGAAAAAACAACTTGAAACCATGGCCGGACAAAAAGAGTTATCCAGAAATCTATATGAAATTGTATCCCGGGCGTTAGAATAGTGCTCATCCAGAAATAGCCTTTTTGTCCAATTTCTTTGTTGGATGAAAATTTTTATTCTGGACGGACACTAAAATATCCATAAACACCCAAAAACAAGTCGCCCCGCAGTCAAAACTACGGGGCGCTCTTTCTCTTGATCATCAAGTTTCAGGCATAGTATTTCTTATACCAGTCCACAAAAGCCTGAATCCCCTGTTTTACAGACGTTTCAGGCTTAAACCCGGTGGCGGCAATAAGATCATCCACATCAGCCCAGGTGGCAGGCACATCGCCGGCCTGCATGGGCAGATAGTCAATTGTTGCTTTTTTGCCCAAGGCATCTTCAATGGCATGGACAAAGTCCATCAACGGCACAGAATCATTATTACCAATATTGTAGATCCTGTAAGGCACACACGAGCTTGAAGGAATGGGATTTTTGCCGCTCCAGGCCGGATCAGGCTCAGGAACCTTATCCATCACCCGGACCACCCCTTCCACAATATCGTCAATATAGGTAAAATCCCGCTGCATCTCACCATTGTTAAACACCTTGATGGGCTCGTCAGCTAAAATGGCCTTTGTGAAGAGGAACAACGCCATATCAGGCCTGCCCCAGGGACCATACACAGTAAAAAACCGCAGCCCTGTTACCGGCAGATTATACAGATAACTGTAAGAATGGGCCATGAGTTCATTGGCTTTTTTTGAAGCCGCATACAGGCTGACCGGATGATCCACATTATGGCGAACCGAAAAAGGCATATGTGTATTCAGACCATACACCGAACTTGAAGATGCAAACACAAGATGCTTGACGCCGCCATGGCGGCAGCCTTCAAGAATATTGCCAAACCCCACCAGATTGGCATCCACATAGGAGGCCGGATTTTCAAGGCTGTACCGAACCCCAGCCTGAGCCGCCAGGTTCACCACGCAGTCAAAGGCATTTTCCTCAAACAGCTTGGCCATGTTGGGCCGGTCGGCAAGATCCAGAAGAATAAATTTGAAATCCGGATACCCGGACAAACGCGCCAGTCGGTCTTTTTTCAGATTCACATCATAATAATCATTGAGATTATCAATCCCCCATACACGGTGACCGTCATTCAACAGCCGCAAAGAAAGCGCAGACCCGATAAACCCGGCTGCACCAGTGATCAATATATTCATGTTCAATCCTTTAAACTAAAAATATGAAGTCAGGAAAACCGTGATTCGGTTCTTCCATATTCTGCCATAGGTCGCCCCGGATAAACCGGAAAGCCTTTATATTTATTCAAGCTTAGGACCGCAGATTAAATAAGTTGGGCAGAAATAACGCCGAATTTTGGTTCATCTACAAGACGCATTAAAGGTTGAACCGCAGGCCTATTGGACCTTTGATGCAACGAAGTAGATGGGCCAAAAGGCAAGCTATTTCGTTCAAGTTATTTAATCTGTGGTCCTTAAGTATTGTACCACGATCAGGTATGCATGACAAATCACAGGGATACAATTCAAACAAGGTCTTATAGATGGTTCTGCTCTTAACTCACCTTAATTAATTCGGTTATTAAAATGGTATGTACAGACCATTGCGCATAATGTATCCTAAAATATAGCAGCACGTCATGAATCGTGGACGCCGTGGAGAGCGGATATTTGAATCCAAAATAGGTACAGGTATTTACCTGTACCTATTTGAGATACATATATCAAGTCATGACTGAAACCAATTTATTTTGCTCAATATATCTTTGTATGAAATCATATCATAGGGATATGATCTCTTATCTGTTCTGCTTTTTCTATTTTTTTTTGCTGAGGCAGTGAATGGCTATCTCTGCCCAATGGGTTTAATTCATAAGAAATTGGCTTTGACCGGACTTTTAAACTTTCCAATGCCGGCCAAAAACCAGAGAGGAAGAAATATGAAATTTAAAAAAATTCTTAATCCCGTGGATGGTTCAGAACATTCCATGCGCGCCACCCAATATTCCATTGAATTGGCAAAGCAATTTGATTCAAAAATCATCTTGCTTCACTGTCACGCCAGGTTCCCCATTGTTCTGGCAGAACCGCAATTCCAAAATGTCCTCAATGAAATTATGAAAAATTCTGAGGAACTGATCAAGCCTTTTGAAGATTTATTGGAAGAGAGTGGCGTTGAATATGAAATCCGGATTCTGGAGGGTTCCCCGGCAAAGAATATCGACACTGTAGTGAACGTAGAAAAAATCAATTTAATTGTCATGGGCTCCAGGGGGGTTGGTAATATTGAAGGGCTTTTCCTTGGGTCAGTGGCCCATCAAGTCCTTCATAAGGTTCAATGCCCTGTATTTATAATAAAATAAATAGTCACTGTACCGAAAGACGCGTGTTTACCCCGGGATGTCTCCCATGTGCCAAAACAGCTGGGGGCCGGGTAACCGATCCTTGACCGCATGGGGGATGTCATACTTTACGGCAATGCCCGAAAAAAGACTGGTACGTGATCCGCATGCCGGGTGCGTGGGAGAGCGCTTCAATAATAGGGCGTTCTATCCCAATTATGCCAATATTTCTTCAATTGGCAGTAATTGCTTGCCGTGACGAACGGTTAGAATAGATATCTGTTTATCTTCAAGGTTTTATTCACTCGTGTGGCGTGAGCCGAAGCAGGCGGCCATCTTTTTTATCCTCGAGAACCCATATTGAACCTCTGGGACCTTGCTCAACCTCTCGAATACGTTTGCTCATGGCAAAACGTTCGACCTCATAGGCCCGTTCACCGTCAATCCTGATCCGTACCAGTGACTTTGACCTTAGCCCGCCGATAAAGGCATTATCCCGCCACTTAGGAAACATATCCCCGTTGTAAATAATCAGACCTGACGGTGCAACGGTTGGAACCCAGTATAACTCAGGTGCATTGAATTCCGGACGCGTATCATGATCAGGAATGGGTATTCCTGAGTAATGATCGCCCCAGGATACAATGGGCCAGCCGTAATTATCTCCACCAATGGTCAGGTTGAATTCATCACCATGCCTTGGGCCCATTTCGTGAGTCCACAGTTGCCCCTGCCTGTCGAAAGCAATGCCCAGCAGGTTCCGATGCCCTATAGACCAGAATGTTTTTGCAAGCTCCCCCTTGTTTTGAAACGGATTGTCAGAAGGCACAGATCCGTCCGCGTTGATCCTGATAACTTTGCCCAAATCTTGTGTCCAGCTTTGGGCTGGGGTTTGTTTTTGCCGATCACCGGAAGTAATGAACAAACGCCCATCCGGGCTGAATGCTAAACGGTGTGAGTAATGCCCATTGCCTGGGACCTTTGGCTTTTGCTGCCAGATAACTTCAATCTTTTCCAGTTTCGGCTTGGCAGACTCATGTATAAACTGAGCCCGGACAACTACCGCGCCCTTTTTTCCTGACGCATCCTGCTCAGCGTAGGACAGGTATATCCAGCGGTTGTCAGAGAACTGGGGATGAAGAATTATATCACCCAGACCACCCTGGCCACCGTAAGCGACCTTGGGTACCCCTCCGACTAACACTTTGGAGCGGTCATGCACGTTGAATAGAATTAACGAACCGCTTTTTTCAGTTACCAAAAGATCGCCATCCGGGAGAAATGTCATGGCCCAAGGTTCATTAAATTCTGCATAACTCTCGGCAAAGAGTCTTGAGCCCGCATTACCGTCAATCGATTTAACAATGGATTCGCTGTAGGTGTTGCAAGAAAGCAAAAGGACTAACTGGGAAAGGTAACTAACAGCTTTTAATGATTGCATGATTATCTCCATATTTTAAATTAGGTCTTGAACGTCGGGAAGAAATCGAAGCGTTTGCTATCTGGGGCATGCACAGTTAAACTATCAGCCTTTATCATATTTTATCTGAAATGGTAAGACCCATGGTCAAAATAAAATCGCCTATCTGCTTGTCTTTTAAGTCGCTCTCGGCGTTACGCCAATGAAATTCTATAATATCCGATTGGAGATATTGACCTCCTCCCATTTCTTAATATAAAGTTGAAAATTGAGTTAAGGACCGCGGATTAAATAAATTGGGCAGAAATAACGCCGAGCGTTGGTTCATCTACAAGGCGTATTAAAGGTTTAATAGCAGGCCTATTGGGCCTTTGACGCAACGAAGTAAATGGGCCAAAAGGCAAGCTATTTCGTTCAAGTTATTTAATCTGCGCTCCTAATGGTTACGATGTTACACTAAGAACACGATAGTATAATGGAGAGCCTGCGGTTAGGGACCTGTCCAAGGGAGCAGTAATGATAATGACAAACAAGATCACGGAATCTATTCTCCTGGTTGACGACCAACCTGCGAACCTTCAGGTATTGATGAACACTCTAAAAAGTCTTGGCTGCAAGTTGCTGGTCGCCAAAAATGGCGAGACGGCCTTGACCATTGCCCAGAAAATGCGGCCGGATCTCATTTTGCTGGATATAATGATGCCGGGAATCGACGGATTTGAGGTATGTCGACGGCTAAAAGCGAATCCGGACACCCAGAAAATTCCGGTAATCTTTCTTTCCGCCCTCGATGATACCGGAGACAAGGTACGCGGGCTTCAGCTGGGGGCGGTGGACTATGTAGCCAAACCCTTTCAGCCCGAAGAGGTCATTGCCCGCGTGAATACCCACCTAACGATCCATCGGCTCAATTACGAGGTGCAAAAGCAAAGGGATGAGCTGGAGCATGAGCTGCAGGTCGTCTCCCAACTTCAACGTAACCTTCTGCCCGAACGTTTGCCCCAGGTTCACGGGTTGAAATTGGCAGTGCACTATGAAACCAGCCGTTATGCCGGTGGTGACTACTATGATTTTATGACGCTGCCTGGGGATCTTCTGGGCGTTCTGATCGCCGATGCGGAAGGCCACAGTGCTCCTGCCGCTGTCATGATGGCTATGACCTGCGCCCTGTTTCGTTCCTGTTCCACCGACCTGAATGAGCCGGATAAAGTACTCTCCTTCATCAACGAAAATTTATGCAAGGTGAACAGGGAAAGTTTTGTAACGGCAGCCTATGCTGTTTATGACACCGCCTGCAGGACCCTCAGGATCGCCAGTGCAGGCCATCCGCTCCCCATACTCTATCGATATTCGGAAAAAACTGCGACCGAAATCCCCTGTGACAGCGTTATGCTGATGGGATTTACTCCTTATACCGAAGTGCCGGTTTCCGAAGTCGTCCTTTATCCCGGTGACCGCATTCTGTTTTATACGGATGGGGCCACCGACCGATTCAATACATCCGAGGAACGTTACGGGACAAACCGCCTGCTGCGGCAATTTACAAACGCCGCCGCCGATGACCCCGAAGTCATTCTTAAGGAGATTGTCGATGACATCTCGCAGTTCGCAGGAGACTGCGCGGCCGATGATGATCAGGCCATGGTAGTTATCGTTGTTGATTAGCATCAATGTCTTTGGGCCTTTTCAAAAAATCTGATATGGTACGCTGGCATACAACGCCTGCTCGTTAGTTTTAGCGGAAAAATTTAGGAGTACACTATTGAAAGAAAACGAAAACACTAACGCAAGCAAGACAGAGACGGGACAATCCGATGCCAAAAATGACCAGGTGGCTGTCGAGAGCGAAGAGTTTTCCTTGACGGAAGTGCTCGATATTGCTCAGCTGACACCCGTCCTTGAAAACTTCGGTAGTGTCATGGGGATCGCCTCGGCCATCGCTGATTTGGAGGGAAATATCCTGATATCCGCCCGCTGGCAGCGGATCTGCGCCGACTTTCATCGTGTTGATGCGCGGACATGTTCACGCTGTGTCGAAAGTGACACGAAACTGGCTGCAAATCTGAAGGAGGGGAAGCCTTTTTCGATTTACCACTGCAAAAACGGTCTGACCGATGCCGCTTCACCCATCATCATTAAGGGCCGGCATATGGCCAATCTTTTTGTGGGGCAGTTCCTTACGGAAACGCCAGACAGAAACTATTTCAAACAGCAGGCCCATAAATTCAATTTCAATGTGGCGGATTACCTGCGTGCCCTTGATGAGATTCCGATCATTTCCCAGGAAAAGCTGCTTGCCATTTTGGGTTTTTTGACGGAATTTGCTAACATTGTTGCCTGTTTGGGTCTTGAGCGGATTAAAGCAAAAAAAGCTGAACAAATTGCCAGAGCCCAGGTCAAAAATGCTGAAAAGGCCAAAAAGAAGTTACTACACTACAAGGCACATCTTGAAAGCCTGGTGAAGGATCGAACTGAAAGGCTCGAAGAATCAGAGAACTACACCCACCTTATCCTGCAATCGATGGCAGAAGGTGTTTTCGTTACCGATACTAAAGGTCGATGCACCTATGCCAATGAAGCCGCGCAGAAAATGCTCGGATACGAGATCAAAGAACTTGTCGATCAAAACGTACATGACCTGTTTCACCATTCAAATGATGATGGATCGCCACACCTTCGCGAGGACTGTCCGATTTATTGGGCCTATACCCAGGGGATCACCAGCTTTCGCAGGGACGAGATTTTCTGGCGCAAGGACGGCTCATTTTTTTATACCTCCTACACAAGCGTGCCCCAGCGCAAAAGCAAAACCATCATGGGATCTGTCGTGGTCTTCCGCGACATTACTGCCCGCAAAAAAACTGAAGATGCCCTGCGGAAAAGCGAAGAGCATCTTAAAACCATTTTGATGACGACCAATGAAGGGTTCTTTTGGGTAGACAATGAGGCGCGCTTCTTGTCCCTTAATGACACCATGTGCAAAATTTTAAAAAGACCCCGAGAGGATATTTTGGGAAAGACACTCTTCGAATTTCTGAACGAAGAAAATACGACGGTCTTGAATGAGCAGCTTGAACGCAGGGTTACCGGCCAAATGGGCGTATATGATCTCTCCTTCAACCTTCCGAACGATTCAAAAGTGGCCTGCCTGCTCCATGCCACCCCCCTTTACGATGAAAACGGCGTAAAAAAAGGGTCCTTTGCCATGGTTTCGGACATCACCTACCGCAAAAGGATGGAGGAGGAACTCATTCTCGCCCGGGATAAAGCAGAGGCAGCCACCCAGGCCAAAGGCGAGTTTCTAGCCAACATGAGCCACGAAATCCGCACCCCCATGAACGCGGTTATGGGGATGACACATCTAGCCCTCCAGACGAACCTGACGCCCAAGCAGCGGGACTATCTTAACAAGATTCAGATTTCCGCCAACTCCCTGCTCGGGGTCATCAACGATATTCTCGATTTTTCAAAAATCGAGGCCGGCAAGATGACAATGGAGTCCATTGACTTCAACCTGGATGAAGTCCTGGAGAATCTTTCCACCATGATAGCGACGAAAACTGTGGGAAAAGAAGGGGTTGAAGTTCTTTTCAACACCGGAACCGACGTACCCCGCCAGCTGATGGGAGATCCCATGCGGCTGAGCCAGATCCTGGTCAACCTGGCCAACAACGCAATCAAATTCACCGAGCGCGGAGAAATAGTGGTTTCCACCAAAGTGCTCAGCCGGGCAAACCATGTTACAGTCCTCCAATTCTCCGTACGGGATACGGGCATCGGCCTCACCGACGAACACATGGCCCAGCTTTTCACGGCCTTTAGCCAGGCAGATACCTCTATCACCCGCCGGTACGGCGGCACCGGGCTGGGGCTGTCTATCTGTCAGCGTCTCGTAAAAATGATGAACGGCAAAATCTGGGTGGAAAGCACCTACGGAAAAGGCAGCACGTTTTATTTTACTGCGGCTTTCCAGACCGTGCGGGAAGCCAGAGGGGTATGCCACATACTCCCGCCGGAGTTGAGAGACCTCAAAGCGCTGGTGGTGGACGACAATGCGACCTCCCGGGAAATTTTTCAGAATATGCTGGAATCTTTCTCTTTTAACGTTACCTTGGCGGCGTCCGCAGAAGAAGGGCTGGAGGAGATTGAAAAGTCTGTCGGAGGACGGCCCTACGACATCGTGGTAATGGACTGGAAGCTGCCGGGCATCGACGGCATTGAGGCCTCAAAACGAATCAAAAAGAATTCGCGGTTGACCGATATTCCGCTCATTATCCTGGTCAGCGCCTACGGCCGGGAAGAGATCATGTGGCAGGCTGAGGCGGCCGGGCTGGACGGTTTCCTGATCAAGCCCATCAGCGCCTCGGTGATGTTTGATACGATCATGAACGCACTGGGCAAAGATGGCTGCATAGAGACACCGCTGGCAGCGGAACAGGAGGAGAAACAGGTCTCAGATCTGCTCAAGTGCCTCAAAGGCGCCCGTGTGCTGCTGGCTGAAGACAATGAGATCAACCAGCAGGTTGCCATGGAAATCCTTGCCGCTGCGGAAGTTACCGTCACCCTGGCGGTCAATGGCCAGGAAGCCGTTGACGCAGTGCAAACAAATTATTTCGACGCCGTGCTGATGGATCTGCAGATGCCGGTGATGGACGGCTATACCGCAACCCGGACCATCCGCCAGGATGCGCGCTTCAAAGATCTGCCCATCATCGCCATGACGGCCCATGCCATGGCCGAAGATTCTGAAAAAAGCCGCCATGCCGGCATGAACGGTCACATCACCAAGCCGATTGATCCGGAGGTACTCTACGCAACCCTGGCGGAATGGATCTCAGCCGCCACCCCTGAAGAGGAAACACCTGAAGAGGAAACACCTGAAGAGGAGACCGAATCAAAGGCGGAGACAACACAGCAGCCCACACCAGACAATAGCGGCGCTGTCGTCCCGCCTTCCCCGGATGAGAAGACGTTTCCAGCGTTTCTGGACGAATTTGATCTTCCTTCCGGGCTGAAGCGTCTCCAAGGAAACAAGGCCCTGTACCGCAAGCTGTTGATCAATTTTGGCCATACCTATGCCCAGAGGGCCGACGAAATCCGACAGGCCCTGGATGCCGGGGACTACAGCAGCGCCCACAAACTGACGCATGAAATCAAGGGGGTTGCCGGCAACCTCTCGGCATCCCGGCTGCATACCGCAGCCACGGCGCTGGACCAGCTGGTCAAGCATGCGAACCCGCAGAATCCCCCCCCGGAGGATGCGCTCGCCACGGCTTTGACCACCTTGGAAAGTCGGATGGAAGATGCCCTTGGATCCGTCCTGCAGCTGTCGTCATTAACGACAGACTCCGAACCCGAAACCGCCCCGGAATCGGCGCAGCGACTGCCCCCGGACCTGGCCAAGGAGGCCGCTATACGGCTGCGGGAGGCTGCCGAAATGGGTGACGTGTCGGCACTGACGGAAATTTGCGAGGAGATGGCCGCCCGGTCAAAGGACTTTACCCCCTATCTCGACAGAATTGCACAAATGACGGAAGACTTTGATTTTGAAGGGATCATTGGTCTAGCCGATGATCTGGAAACTCGATGATTAAATTTTTGTTAATTTGCCCAACGTCGGTGTTGGAAACAATTTTTAATCCTCAAAATATGTTGTATATTCCTCCGGTTAAAAATTGTTTCCGCCTTGAATTTGAACAAATTTCCTAAAGACTTGATGATCGAGGGAAAAAGAATCTGGAAAAGAAAGAGGAAAAATGAAACCAACTGTTAATAAAATCTCGAAATCCGACTTAAAAACATCAATAGACTACCATCTGCGCTGCTCCCTTTGCAAAGAAACGCCGACAAAGGATTACCGGGACCTCTTTTTGTCGACGGCCTTTTCCCTGCGGGACCGAATGGCGGAAAAAATTCTGCATACGGAGCAGCGATATCAGGCATCCCAAACTAAACGGGTATATTATCTATCTTTAGAATTCTTAATCGGCAGACTGATGGGCAATAATCTTCACAATCTCGGGATGTTTGATGTCTGCCGTGAATTCATGGCAGAGGCAGGCATCGACATCGAGGAGGTGCGTGAGCAGGAAAACGACCCTGGTCTTGGAAACGGCGGGCTCGGTCGTCTGGCGGCCTGTTTTCTTGATTCCATGGCAACGCTGGATATTGCCGGTTTCGGCTACGGGATCCACTATGAATACGGTCTCTTCAAGCAGGAGATCGATAACGGGTATCAGCGGGAAAAACCGGATAACTGGCTGGCGGATCTTAACCCCTGGGAGTTCAAGCGGACCGATGAAAAATGTATCATCCCCATCAAGGGACGGATCGAACACTTTCAGGACCGTGATGGTGAGTACAATCCCATGTGGCTTGACTGGAATTTCATCGTGGGGATTCCCTTCGATATTCCCGTCGTCGGATACGGGGGGAAAACAGTGAACTGGTTGAGACTATACGGCGCAGGTTCCTCTGCCGATTTTGACATCCAGATCTTCAATGAGGGTGATTACTTCCGGGCGGTGGAGCAGAAAGTCGAGTCTGAAACCATCACCAAGATGCTTTATCCCCTTGACACGATCATGTCAGGAAGGGAGCTTCGCCTGGTGCAGGAATATTTTCTTGTGGCCTGCACCCTCAAGGACATCATTCGACGTTATATGAAAAATAACGAAAATTTCGACCGCTTCCCTGATCAAGTCGCCATCCAGATGAACGACACCCATCCCTCTCTGGCAGTGGCTGAACTGATGCGGCTTTTAGTGGACGAATATGCACTGCCATGGGGGCACGCCTGGGAGATTACCCAACAGACCCTGGCCTATACCAACCATACGGTGCTGGCCGAAGCACTGGAAAAATGGCCCGCAGCCCTTCTCGAACGTATTATTCCCCGCCATCTACAGATCATTTATGAAATCAACCGTCAGTTTCTCGAAAAGATTGCCGCTCGTTATCCCAACGACGTCGACCTTCTCCAGCGTATGTCTCTCATCGAAGAGGGAGAGAGCAAGCAGGTCCGGATGGCCCACCTGGCACTGGTGGGGTCCCATTCCGTTAATGGGGTCTCCTCACTCCATACGGAGATTCTAAAGCAGGACAATTTTTCAGACTTTTACGCCCTGTGGCCGGAACGATTCGTCAATGTCACCAACGGCATCACCCAGAGACGCTGGCTTCTGGGGGCCAATCCCCGACTGGCGGAACTGATCACCGACACTATCGGAGACTCCTGGATCACCGATTTAAGCCAACTTCGACGTTTGGAACCCCATGCCGATCAGACGGTTTTCATGGATGAATTCCGTGACATCAAGCGGGCGAACAAGGAAGACTTGTCGAAAATCATCTCCGACACCCTCTGGCTTTCCATCGACCCCGACAGCTTGTTCGATATTCACATCAAACGAATTCACGAATACAAACGCCAACTCCTGAAAATCATGCATATCGTACATGAATATCTGCAGATCATCAGGGGGGAAAAAACACCCACGGTTGCCAAAACTTTTATTTTTGCCGGCAAGGCTGCGCCCGGATACTGGGTGGCCAAACAGATAATCAAGCTGATTCACAATGTCGGGCAGGTCATCAATCAGGACAGACGGGTCCGGGATGCCCTGAAAGTAGTCTTTTTACCGGATTACAGCGTCTCTCTTGCTGAAAAGATCATTCCGGCGGCGGACTTAAGCGAACAGATTTCCATGGCCGGCCAGGAGGCGTCTGGAACAGGAAATATGAAATTCATGCTTAACGGTGCTTTGACCGTGGGAACATTGGACGGTGCCAATGTCGAAATGCTCGAGGAAGCGGGCGCGGACAATATTTTTATCTTTGGATTGAAGGCGGAAGAGATCACCGACATGATCAAAAAGAAAAACTACCACCCTGTGGAGTATTATCGCCTCTTTCCTGAAATCCGCAGGGTTTTGGACGCTTTTCGGGATAATACTTTTTGCCCTGACGAGCAGGGGATCTTTCAATGGATTTACCATCGGATGATGAATAATGAGGATTCCTATTTCCATCTGCCGGATTTTTCCCCTTATATCCAGGTGCAGGATCAAATAGAAGCGGAATACCTGGACCCGGTCAATTGGACGAAAAAAGCGATCCTAAACGTGGCACGGTCCGGAAAATTTTCCAGCGACAGGGCCATTTCCGATTATAACCGCTTAATCTGGAATAAAAACGCCCAGAGCTGACCGCTATGAAAAGAAAACGTTTCAATGTGGGATCTGTAAAAATTAAATTAAAATATCTATATAACAGCCTTGGGCTGACTTGGTCTATCAATACCGAGGTTCAACCCACAACAAAGCATGAAAGTAATTCAGTCACTTATTGGAACTTTCATATAAAATAAATTTTAGGAAAAAAATTATGCAACTGAAACATAACAATGTCGAGGATGTCCTGATCGTGAGACCGATGGAAAAAAGAATCGATGCGTCAACAGCTGGTGAATTCAAACAAAAAATGAACGAATGGATTGATTCGGGAAATCGGAGGATTGTGCTCAACCTTTCCGAAGTGGACTTTATCGACAGCAGCGGACTTGGCGCCATTATTTCGGGGTTCAAAAAAATCGGCAATAACGGCAATCTCGTGATCTGCGTCGTGAAGGAAAGCGTCATGAGCCTTTTTCGCCTGACCCGCATGAATCGGGTATTTGATATCTATACCTCTGAAAATGAAGCCCTTGAGGCGCTTTCCGGGAAGGCATAAAGAAATGAAAGCAGCGAACATGATCCGGCTGATTATTGACAGCAGGCTTGAGAATGTTTCCCTGGTAGGGAGTGCCGTGCGTGGCATCGCCAACACCCTGTGCATAGACAGCACGACGAGTTACCAATTAGAGCTGTGTGTCGTGGAAGCTGTGAACAACGATATAAAGCATGCCTATCATTGCCAGGCAGGGCATTCGGTGGAAATAGATGTCCTGCTTTATCCGGACCGGTTGGCCTTCAAGATTTACGACAAAGGAGAAAGCATGAGTCCTGCAAAGGTTGCGCCCTTCAGCTTCGATCCATCAAAGGTTGAAACCCTCCCTGAAGGAGGGATGGGGGTCTATATCCTGCACGCCCTGATGGACGAGGTCCATTATAAAACTATAAACGGACAAAACATTATGACTCTGGTCAAATATTTAAAAAACCATGAAAAACCCGGATAACCAATGATGTAGCGTAGTTCCAGATTTTTTAAAAAAATATCTGCCCGGGGCTCATTCAAACAATAACCTAATCGATTCATTTCCCTGTTGATCTTCTTACGAATTGGGTGTCATTTGTGGAATACGAACGCCACGTTCAATTATTTACAGTGGGGTTATTTCCTTAATAGAACGGGGAAGTTATAATAACAACAAAAATGATATATGTAATCAAGTCTTTACAAATTTTGACAGATTGTGATAGTTTAGGAAACTTTCAGGCCGAATGCAGCCGACGCCCGATCCAACGTGGGTTTTCATGAATGGGCATTTGCCTTGCCTGGAAGCAAAATGACAACGGATACAACAATTTGTTCTTAATATTTAAGATTATTTGGAGGTGTTATTTTGAAAAACGCCAATTGCCCTAAATGTGGTTCTGGTGAAGTCTATTCAGGCGCTGAGCTGATTGTGAAAGACGGACCGATCGCCAGTCTTCTGAAAGGTGGCCCTTTTGCCAGTAATTCAATTCCCATAAGCCTTTCAAGCATGGCTCCCATTGATAACTACGTTTGTGTTAACTGCGGTTATGTTGAACATTATATCTCCGACCGATCCAAACTGAAAGAGATCGCAAAAAAATGGGATAAAGCCTCCGTAAACAAATCGGACAACGATTCTGACGAGTGATTGTTTTGAGACTCTGTCTGAACGTTAAGCTGTTCTGGCGGCTTGTGTGTATCCTCTGGGTCGTAGTCTGGTATGGCATCAAGGATGTGACCGGTCGTGTTACCAGGGTTGCGCCCAAGGCCCCTGGATCTCCAGAAAAGAACAGAAATGCTGCTGCAACCGAATTTCCGTCCCCCAGGATGATCCGCCTCTGCATGGAGCAGCTCGGTCCCAGCTTTATCAAGCTGGGCCAACTTTTGAGTACCCGAGATGATATTCTGCCTTTTGAATATGTAAATGAATTCAAAAGACTACAGGATCAGGTACAGCCTCTTCCCTTATCTGCGATTTCCAATGTAGTGGAAAGGGAATTAGGCAAACCCCTGACAGCCCTGTTTGATCGCTTCAATTCCGAATCCATTGCCGCAGCGTCCGTGGCCCAGGTTCACGAGGCCCGGCTTTTTTCAGGAGAGCGGGTTGCGGTCAAGGTGATTCGGCCTGATATCCTTCCCATTATTCGAAAAGACATCCGGCTGATGTATTATCTTGCCCGGATGATGGAGAATCGTTCTCAACGCGGCAGGATACTCGGTGTCGTGAATCTTGTCAAAGAATTTGAACGGACCATCTTCAACGAACTGGATATGTTTGCGGAAGCCGGTAATATTGAACGATTCAGAACTAATTTCAAGCATACGCGCGAAATGCATATCTGCAAAGTCTATCGTGAATACACAAGCCGGTCAGTCCTGGTGATGGAGTATATCGATGGTATCAAGGTGGATCAGGTAGAGGCCATCAGAGCTGCCGGCATCGACCCCGGTGAGGTAGCACTTATAGGCCTTCGATCCTTCTCCCGCCAGCTCATGGAATTTGGCTTCTTTCACGCTGATCCCCACCCGGGAAATACTATTGTTATGGCAGATGGCCGGGTCAGCATTATCGACTTCGGGCTGATGGGTTACGTGGATGATGAAATGATGAAAGAACTTGCCAATATTTGCCTTGGGTTTGCAGACCACGATTATGATTTGGTTATGGATGCCTTGAAAAAGATGGGTCTTTTGAACAAGAAACAGATTCGCCTCAAGGAATTCAAAGCCGACCTGAAGGATGTCAGTGAACCTTTTTATGGGCGTCCCCTCCCCTCCATCTCGGTCAAAGAGGTCTATGACAAGGTAATACAGATGGTGCTCAAGCACCGGATCACGATGCCAAGAAATCTCCTGCTGATTTTCAAGACCTTTGTTCAAAACGAAGCCATTGGGAAAAAACTTGGCAGCACGTCAAGCATTCTTCAAGTTGCCAGGCCATATGCCGAAAACCTGCTAAAGCAGAATTTAAAACCGGACCAACTCTTCAAACGATTCAATGCAGATGCCCGCAAAATGGCAGGCCATCTTCAATCCATGCCAGAAAGCATTAGCGAAATGCTTGCCAATGCAGCAGCCAACAGCCTTTCCATGGAGATTCGACACACAACCTCCTCCAAAATACAACAAACCCTGGAAAAATTATTCAACCGGCTGATTGTGGGGATTATAATCGCTTCTTCAACCATTGCGGCTGCCCTGATTCTTAATTCTTCCCAGAAGCTTTTCGACATTGATTTTGAGTTTGCCGGATTGCCCGAAATATCGCTCACCGGGCTTCTGGGTGTTACAGGATATGTCATCGCAACTTTTCTCGGACTTTGGTTGATAATTTCGATCCTTCGCTCAGGACGCTTGTAACACCTAACACTTTCATGAATTGCCCTCCAAAAGGGTTGTCGCCTTGAGATGTCTTTTCCAAGGCCGCCATATTGGGATACAATCCAATGCCGGCAGATAGACGATTTTTGAAAAGCACAAAAAATATTTTCATTTGTTACGGCAAATGCTATGACAACTATATTTTTAACATCTCTATCAAATGGACCCGGACAAGAAAATGATCTTAGATATTGATAAATGGTGCAATCGAAAAAAACGACTCGAGCAGTTTGAAAGTCATGTATCAGAAACCCGGACAGCAACATTCGGGTTTACCACCTATGCCGAATCAGAGAAGCGTCACCGGGTTAACCGGCATTTCAATTCCATTGCCACACAATACGACTTTATGAATACCATTTTGAGTTGCGGAATTCATTATGCATGGAAACGAAAGGCCGTTGAAACCCTCATGATCAAACCGAAGCAAAAAATTCTGGATGTCTGCGGCGGAACGGGTGATATAGCCAGGTTGTCCGCTTACAGAACAGGCAAAAACGGTATGTCGGTTGTGTATGATATGAACCGGAAAATGATCGAACAAGGGAAAAAAAAATCCATAAAAGGGGTAACCTTTGTTCAAGGCGATGCTGAATCCATCTCTTTTCCTGATGGTTCATTTGATGCGGTTTCCATCGGCTTTGGGATTCGAAACGTCACCCATCTTGAAACCGGTTTCAAGGAGATCTTCCGGGTGTTGAAAAAAGGCGGTGCCATGTGTTGCCTGGAATTTTCAAAACCTGACAACCCTTTCTTTAGATATTTTTATGATCTGTATTCATTCAAAATAATGCCGTTGATAGGGGGACTCATCACCGGTTCAACAGAGGCTTACACGGCATTCCCGGAATCCATACGCGCGTTTCCACTCCCTGGGGAGTTAAGCTTGATTTTACAAAATATCGGTTTTAAAGATATCAAAATTACGAAGTTGACAAATGGCATCGCAGTGATTCATTCAGCAAGGAAATAAAAATAGATCAGCACCGTTTTAATAAAAGGACGCATAATGGATAGGCGAACATTTCTTAAAACTGCCGGAATCGGAAGCATTTCTGTTGCCTATGGCTGCAAGTCAGACTATGACAAAAATATTTTCTCACTGGTAACGGCCCCGAAGGATTTTGTAACAGGGCAAGCGGTATGGTATGCCTCCACGTGCATGGAGTGCCCTGCAGGATGCGGTATCCTTGCAAAAAACCGTGAGGGCCGGGTTATTAAGCTGGAAGGAAATCCCGCCCATCCGGTGAACCGTGGGAAACTGTGCATCCGGGGCCAGGCGGCTCTACAGTCTGTTTATGATCCAGACAGACTGATGATGCCTCAACTCAAAACAGGCCAGACATTTAAACCGATCTCTTATAATCAAGCCTTTGACATTCTGAAAAAGCGGATGCACACCGCATCAGACAAGGGAAGCAACCGCGTCAAAATGCTGACCGGCATAACATCAGTACCCCTTTGCACCCTGTTTGCAACCACCCTGGAGGCATTTGGCGCAACTCCCGCAGCCGTGTACGAACCTTACGCCCACGATGCCTTGAGAGCCGCCCACCAAGCCCTGTTTTCCAAGCCCATGCTTCCCTCTTTTCATATGGAAAACGCAGATTTTATTCTGGGATTTGGCGCGGATTTTATAGAAACCTGGCTGTCACCGGTTGAATATATCCGCAAATTCAAATCCATGCACAGCCCTAAAGACGGTACAAAGGGAACGTTCGTTCATGCAGGCCCCTACATGTCCTTGACAGCCGCCAATGCAGACAAATTTTTCCCGGTTACGGCAGGAACGGAATATATGGTGGCCTTGGGGGTGATCCGCCAAATTTTGGAAACCAGAACAATAGATCATCTGCCTGGGCCCTTTTTAAAAGAACTTACGGCTGTTGTCAGTCCATATCATCCTGACATCGTTGAAAAAAATACCGGATTTCCGGAAGCGGATCAAAACCGTTTGGCCCAATCCATGCTCGCATCCCACCGCCCCCTGGTTCTGGGGTCAACAGGCACCACAACGGCAGACACCTCCTTTGCCCTGGAGATGGCCGTGACCCTGATGAATCTTCTGCTGGACAAAGATCTTTCTCTGTATGATTTTGAACACAGGCACGCCCTTGAAAAAGTCATGACGGCAAAAGAAACCGCTAAATTCTTCAAAACGGTCGCCACTGACCCCACAGAGCTCTTATTGTTTTATAATACCAACCCCTTGTTTACGTTTCCAGAAAACGCTGATTTAACGGATATTTTTAATCGTAAAGAGATCTTCAAGGTCAGTTTTTCAAATGTCATGGATGAGACGTCCAAAAACGCAGACCTTATTTTCCCGGTGCAACTGCCGCTTGAGACCTGGGACAGTTATGAAAGCAACACGGCATGCATTTCAACCCTCCAGCCTGCCATGGGACGGCTCAGCAAGGCGCCTTCCATGGGCGATGTGTTCCTCGACCTGTCAGACAAAGACCGGCAGTTTGATGACTACTATCAATATCTTGCCGACTACCTGTATACGAATATGCCTGAAAAGAGCAAAGCCCATTTCATGCAAACAATTCAATCAGGCGGGATATTTCATTCCAACAGCAAATCCGTGGCCGGGCGTCCCCCCCTTGACACGGGATCCATCAAGGCGCTGAAAAATGCACCTTACGTCATCGAACTGTCTGAAGAACCGGAATTAAATTTTCTGGCGGTTCCGTCACTTCGGCTCTATGACGGCCGGGGGGGCAACAAGTCCTGGCTCAATGAAATACCCGATCCTGTGACCAGTATTGCCTGGGAAACCATGCTCATGATTCACCCTGCAACCCTGGAAGAACGTGGATTCGCACACGGGGATATCCTGACCATTGAAGCAGGCGACCACGCCATCACAGCACCGGTCTATTCCTACCAGGGCGTTGCCTTAGGCGTGATGGCCATGCAGATGGGCCAAGGGCACAGTGCCTGCGGCCGGTATGCCCAAGGATTCGGCAGCAACCCGGTTGATCTTTTGTCAGGAAACCTTGAGACCTCTGATTTTCTCTCCTATTTAATCACCCCCACTTCGATTAAACGGACCGGCAAGGTTGAAGCACTTCCCCAGACAGATGGCAGCCGGTCCCAGTACAAACGAAAAATTGCCCTGTCCATGACCTTGGCGAACAGCCACAGCGAAGACGGACACGGTAAATCTGCCGACCACGGCCAATCCGACGGGCATGGACAAAAAGAGGGCGGGGGCCTGGATATGAACCAGTTCCCGTTAACCCTGCCCACCGAGGAAGGATACGATAAAAAACGAGATGTTTACGCACCCCACGAACATGATGGCTACCGGTGGGGGATGATCGTGGATCTGGACAAATGTGTGGGATGCAATGCTTGCGTGGCCGCATGTTATGCGGAAAACAATATCGGCGTTGTGGGAAAAGAGCAGATCATAAAAGGCCGGGAAATGGCCTGGTTGCGAATTGAACGATACCAGGATCAGAACGATGAAGACCGGCTGATTTTTCTTCCCATGATGTGCCAGCACTGCGATGCGGCCCCATGTGAATCCGTATGTCCGGTGTACGCCCCCCACCATTCCAAGGAGGGGCTCAACAACCAGGTTTACAACCGCTGTATCGGCACCCGGTTCTGTGCCCAGAACTGCCCGTACAAAGTCAGAAAGTTCAATTGGTTTGACTGGGAAAGACCCGCCCCCCTCAACCTTCAGCTCAACCCCGATGTCACCGCCAGAAGCAAAGGGGTCATGGAAAAATGCTCATTTTGTGTACAGCGAATTAAAAAAGCCCACAATCAGGCAAAAAATGAGAACCGTAAGATTCGGGACGGAGAAGTTCAGCCGGCATGCGTGCAGACATGTCCTGCCAATGCACTGACCTTTGGTAATTTCCTGGACAAAAACAGTGCGGTTTCCATTCTGGCCCGAGAATCACGGGCTTACCAGGTGCTTGGCTATCTGAATACCAAACCTGCTGTTATTTATTTGAAGAAAATGGTGCAGGAACTATGACTCGATAATCCAAATTTTTAGGGAATTTGTCCAAATTCAAGGCGGAAACAATTTTTAACCGGAGGAATATACAATATATTTTGAGGATTAAAAATTGTTACCAACGCCGAAGTTGGTCAAATTAACAAAAACTGGCTCATCGAGTATGAACCTTCAATTAGGGGTTTTAAACATATGTCTCAATTGACCTTTGAAACAATCAATACCACGGTCCTGGACACGCTGACCCGTCCGGGAAAGGCCTACTGGGGCATCATCGCCCTGTTGTTTTGCGGAGCCATCATGGGCGCTTCCTGCTGGGCCTACCAGATCTTTGTCGGCGTGGGCGTGGCAGGCATGAACACACCGGTCCACTGGGGCACCTATCTGATAAATTTTGTCTTCTGGGTGGGGATTGCCCATTCCGGCACCCTGATTTCCGCCATTTTGTTTCTGTTCCGGGCAGGATGGAGAAACCCCATTGCCAGGGCTGCTGAAACCATGACCGTATTTGCCGTGTGCATTGCGGGGCTTTTTCCTTTTATTCACCTGGGCCGTGCCTGGCTGGTTTTTTATATGCTGCCCCTTCCCAACCAAAGAACTTTATGGCCCAACTTTCAATCTCCCCTGATATTTGATGTTATTGCCATCTCCACCTATCTCACCGTGAGTAGTCTTTTCTGGTATACCGGGCTTCTCCCGGATTTAGCCATCATCAGGGACCGGTCCCGGGGCGTTCGCAAAAAGATTTTTCAGGTGCTCTCCCTTGGGTGGTCCGGTAAAACCGGTCAATGGATGAACTACTCCAGGGCCTATCTTTTGTTTGCCGGTCTTGCCACCCCCCTTGTTATTTCGGTCCACAGTGTGGTGTCCTGGGATTTTGCCCTTAGCGTAATACCCGGCTGGCACACCACCATTTTTGCTCCCTATTTTGTTGCCGGGGCCATCCATTCAGGCCTTGCCATGGTGCTGACCTTAAGTATTCCCTTGAGAAAAATTTTCAAGTACGAAGCGCTGATCACCATGAATGTACTCGAAAGCATCGCAAAAACCATTGTTTTTACCGGCATCATTGTGGGATTTTCCTATGCCACGGAGTTGTTCATCGCCTGGTACAGCCACAACAGTATTGAAATGGAAACCTTCTGGTGGCGGGCGTTTGGTCATTATGCGCCGGAATACTGGATCATGGTGGTCTGCAACACCGTCATCCCCCTTTTGTATTTATTCAAAAAAATCAGGACCCATGTCATCCCATTGTTTATCATCTCTATTTTTGTAAATATCGGCATGTGGTTTGAACGTTTTGTCATCATCGCGGGCAGCGTTGCCCATGATTTTCTGCCCAATGCCTGGGGGCATTACCGCCCCACATGGGTTGAGGGGGGAATCATGGTAGGTGCCTTTTGTCTTTTCTTTTTCCTGTTTTTGCTCTTTGTTAAGCACCTGCCGTCGGTTTCCATGACGGAAATGAAAGAAATGGTTCATCATCAAGTGGAGTAATTCATGAATACGGATGCCATCATAGTCACAGGCCTTTATAATACCCAGGAAGAAACCCTGGCTGCCGTAGAAAAAATACAGGAAAAAGGCTTTGAGGTAGCAGAAGTTCACAGCCCCATTCCCAGCGACGCCCTTGCCCAGGCGCTTGGCAGGAAAAAAAGCAAGATCGGATGGTTTACTTTGATCGGCGGGATCATTGGTTTTTTTTCCGGATTCTCCCTTGCCGTGTTTACATCCACCCGATGGGACCTCATTGTCAGTGGAAAGCCCATTATTTCCTGGATACCTTTTTTTGTCATCGCCTTTGAATTTACTATCCTGTTTGCTGTGCTTGGCAATGTATTGGGCATAGTGACCCAGGTGGGGCTTCTAGACCCAGACTATGAAAAAAATTATGACCCGGAATGCTCAGGCTCTATGTATGGGATTGAAGTGGCTTCAACGCCCGAAGATGCTGACAGTCTGAGGGATCTGCTCGACCACACAGGGTCTATTAAAAAACAGAGGGAAACCAAATGACGTCCATGGATACGGCAGTCACAGAACCTTCAGCACCTTTGAAAAAGAGTGTGTTCTTCATTCCTGCACTCATTGCCGGTGGAGGATTCCTGTTTTTCATTATTCTGGCAGCAACGGGCCACCCGGAACAAGCCTGGCTTGCCTTTCTGACAAATTTCATGTTTTTTACCATCATCTCCTGCGGAGGGCTTTTATTTTCAACCCTCATGCACTTTACCAAAGCCAAATGGAGCCACACCTTTGCAGCAGTGGCAGAAGCGTTTTCCGCTTTTTTCCCTGTATCCTTTGTTCTTTTTATCCTTCTTTTCATCGGACAGAACTACGTATTTCCGTGGGTGGGACAAGACCTGCACGGCAAGGAAGTGTGGCTGAATGTTCCCTTTTTATTTGCCCGGGACGGTGTGGCTTTTTTGATTCTCTACATCCTCGGGTTTGGTTACCTGTATTACTCACTTAAATTCAGATTAAAAGCGGCCCCCAAAAATACCCGGTTGAAAGCATTTTTATTCAAGCGGTTTGAACAATGTTCCCGTGACCCTGAAATCATCAAACACCGGATGACGGTTTTTGCAGGCTGGTATATGTTTGCCTTTGCCATGTGTCTTTCCCTTGTCGGGTTTGATCTGGTCATGAGCGCGGACCCGCACTGGTATTCCACCCTGTTTGGGGCCTACACCTTTATCAAAGCCATCTTTGCCGGGTTCGGTGCCATTATCCTTTTGGTCTCGCTACTTCATTTAAACCCCAAGGTGCCCTTTACCCTTACCCCGGCCCAATTGGGCGACATGAGCACGCTTTTTTTCGGCTTCAGCATTGTATGGGGGGATTTTTTCTATTCCCAGTTCGTGGTTATCTGGTACGGGAACATTCCCGAAGAATCCGCCTATATCATTAAACGAACCATGACCCAGCCATGGAGCATTCTGGCATGGACCGTATTTATCGGCTGTTTTATCCTGCCGTTTATCATCCTTTTGAGCAGAAAAATAAAGCAGTCTCCCAAATGCATGATCGTTGTCAGCTCATGTGTCCTGGCAGGACTCTGGATCGAGCATTTTCTTCTTTTGGGGCCCAGTTTTCTTGCCCACGATCCGGCGGTATTTCCCATTGGCATCGGTGAGATCATCATTACCCTTGGATTTTTAAGTCTCTTTAGTCTTTCCATTTTAGCCTATTTCAAAGAATTACCTGAAGCATTGAAAACCGACTCAGGGGAGGTGGCTTAATGGAAATAATACTGGTATCCCTGACACTCTTAACGCTAATCATTTTAGTTGTTCTGGTGGGAACAAAAGGCAAACCCCTGACTCTTGTCTCCCAGTTTCATTCTTTTTCAGCCCAGGTAAAAAAAAATAAAATCCAATTGCTTGTCTTAAGTGCCTTGATTATCCTGGTTGTTCTATTTGCCTATGTCTACTATATCATGCCCCATGTGAATGCAGGGCCGGTTCAGCCCATCGCTTTCAGCCACAGGCTCCATGCAGGCAACAAAAAAATTGACTGCCGTTTCTGTCATTCATATGTGGACAGGTCCGTCCATCCCGGAATTCCGCCGGTGGAAAAATGTCTTTACTGTCACAACTTTATTATTCCCAATCACCCGGAAATCAGAAAAGAACACAATTACTTTGATACCCAGACGCCCACACCGTGGAAAAAGGTTTTTTATGTGCCCGAACATGTCATGTTCAACCATGAACGCCACATAAAAAAACAGTTTGAGTGTGAAGCCTGTCACGGGGACGTTGAAGGAACTGACAGGCTTAAGCGTCACGAATTTAAAATGGGGTTTTGTGTCCAATGTCACAGGAAAGAAGAAGCTAACTTAGACTGCTGGCTTTCCTGTCACAACTAATATAGGAGTGTTTGTTTTGCCTGAGAAACCAACCCAACCCGATACTGCGACCTACATGACAGCCAAGGGGTTTTGCCTGACCTCCGCTGTCTGGATGATGGTGGCCACGCTGGCAGGATTTATTGCGGCCATAGAGCTTGTGGCCCCTGATTTAACCGGCAACATTGCTTGGCTCCTCTTTTCAAGACTTCGTCCCATGCATGTGAACCTGGTATTGTTCGGGTTTGTTACCCCGGGCCTTCTGGGCAGTTCATTTTATCTGGTTCCCCGGTTGCTGCGCACCGAGCTTTACAGTGAACGGCTGGGCGTATTTACGGTTGTCCTGTGGAATATTGCCCTGGTCGCCCTGGTGGTCAGTCTTGCCGCAGGCTTTACCCAGGGCCGGGAATACGCTGAAATGATCTGGCCCATTGATGTTGGTATTGTCATCGCCTTCTGCCTTATTTTTTTAAATTTGATGATGACGGTAAAAAACAGGCAGGAAAAAATCCTGTATGTATCTGTCTGGTATGTGCTGGCAGGCATCCTTCTGACCACCTGTACCTACTGCCTGGGCAACGTTATCTGGCAGCCGGACTCCGGCGCCCTGGTCGGCATTCCCGATGCCATTCTTCTCTGGTTTTACGGACACAATGTGTTTGGACTTTTGTTGACGCCTTTGGCTGCGGCCGTTGTTTATTACATTATTCCCCAGGTCTGCCGGACACCGTTGTACAGTCATACGCTGTCCCTCCTGGGATTCTGGGCATTGATTGTCATTTATACCCATATCGGAACCCATCACCTGCTGCAGGTGCCGGTTCCCACCTGGCTTAAAGTGGTCGCCATTGTTGACAGTATTGCCATGGTGATTCCGGTGATGGCCTTTCTCATCAATATCTGGTACACGGCCAGGGGAAAGCTTGGATTGATCAGTGAAGACATCGGTGGAAAATTTGTTTTTACCGGGACCATCATGTATTTTATCGTCAGTATCCGGGGATCAATGATGGCACTGCCCGATGTCCAGCGAGTGACCCATTTCAGCCACTGGGTTGTAGGCCACGCCCATGTCGGCGTTCTCGGATTTGCCGGAATGATTGCTCTGGGAGGTATGTATTTTACCCTCCCGAGAATAACGGGTAAACCGCTCTTCAGTCCATTTCTGGCCAATTTCCAATACTGGATGGTATTGATCGGCGTGGTCGGATTTACCATCGTGTTAACCATTTCCGGACTCATTCAGGGCAATGCCTGGCTGAACGGAGAAACCGTGTACCGGGTACTCCCCGAAATCCACATATACAATATTGTCCGGGCGTCCCTGGGTCTGTTAATTTTTCTGTCCGCCCTGTCAGGGTTTTATAATATTTTCAGATCACTCTTTTCAACTGCCGGAGAAACATCATGAAAATGACACCTGCGGCCATCGTCTTCGGCAGCCTTCTTATCCTTATTGCAGTGGTATCGGTGGTCATTATTCTTCCCTATGCCGACACAAGCAAAACCATTCCTTCGGACCTGTTCAGAACCCGGACGGCCATGGAAGAACAAGGACGGGCTCTTTATATCAGTAACGGATGCGTTTACTGCCATACCCAGTCGATCCGATCGGTGGACTGGGGACTGGGGGCAGAAAGGCTGGCCCAGGCCGGGGATTATCTAAAGGATTATCCCATTCTCCTGGGCTCCCAGAGGACAGGCCCGGACCTGTCCCAGGAAGGCGGAGAGCATCCGGATGACTGGCATCAGGCTCATTTTACAAACCCCAGATATACACGACCCCTGTCCGTCATGCCGCCATTTGAATTTTTGAAACAGGACAATCTGGACATATTGATCCGGTATACCCAGAGCCTGGGGCTCAAGAATGCAGACCTGCGAATGGAGAGACAAACCCTCTGGAAAAAAAGATCCGTTGAGGCATATACCGCGGGTGTAAATGAAAACGTTGCATGGCTTCATGAAAATGTCCCCAAGGGCTGGCGGGAAATCCCCACACCCTATGCGGCATCCGAGGCGAGCCTTGCAAGGGGGGAAAAAATCTACCAGGATTTCTGTTTTGGCTGCCACGGACCTGTGGGAGACGGCATGGGTCCGGCCCAGCCCTATCTGAATCCACCACCGTTGAACTTTACCATCCTCAAAGGCCGGGGGATCAGTGGGGGAATTATCTACTATCAGATCATGAACGGCATTACCGGAACGGCCATGCCTTACTTTAAACGGGAACTGGAATCAGAAAAAATATGGGATGTGGGAAACTATATTGCCAAATATTTTATTAATGAGATCGATGCAAATAAAGAACCCAAAGGTATTGATGCCGCATATGAATAACCCATTTAGATATCTCCGGGAGCGCGGGCGTCCCGCCTGCATCTTTACGATACTTGCGGACATGCAGGCGAGACGCCCGCGCTCCCAGGTTAAATTATTTCGGACTGATTCCTAAGGGGGGGGGGTAGAAAGATGTATTATCCATTTTTTCTGGCATATATCCTGACCGGACTTTTTATCGGCGTTGCCGTGTTTGTATGGGCACTGAAAACCGGACAATTCGCCGACCAGCAGCGGGCAAGATTTTTGGCCATGGAGGAGACCACACATCAGACCGTGCCGTCAGCAAAGGCCGGACGTGATATCTATTGTCTCTTTTTCCTGGCCCTTGCAGCCATTGGGGCAAGCTTTGCCCTGGTGGGCTATGCCCTTTTTTTCCGATAGGCAATGGTTTTTCCGGGAGACGGATGCAAACCCGAAACAGAGGCCAAAAACTAAGGATGACAAATGAGATTTTTCGAACTTTTAAACACCCAGCATGTGCTTGCCTTGATCATTCTGACCCTTATTTTCGCAATCCTGTTTGGCGTGACCCTGTCGGTTCTTCCCATGCTCGGCTCGAAAGCCAGGGTCTCCAAAATTAAAGCCGTCCAGCACTTTGTCGACGGCATACAAAAGGCAGACGGGCCGTTTCCCATGATCATCGCCCTCATCGTTGGCGGTACGGTTCTATGGGCGATTTATTATATTCTGTATTACGGCCTTTCGGAGGTAATATTATAATCTTATGAACACACTCGAAACCAAAAATAAAGAAACCCTTTCACGCACCTGTCTGTGGATCATAGTCATGGTTGCCATCATTCTCGGTGTTGGATATTTCTCTTTTGTGGTCGTGGCGGACAAAGGCGTGCCGACCTGGGACTACCGCCCAGTGAAAAGCCTGCCTTCGGAATCTCCCTATGCGGTATACCCGAAAAATCCCCAGGGCCAGCATGTCAGCGGCAAGGAGGGCAAATAGATGAAAAAGGTGCTGGTTATTGCAATCTTTGTGTCGCTGGTTTTAACAGGGGTCTATACGGTCATTACCCTGTATGATTCAAATTTAAAAGCCGGAAGAATGTATCAAACCCCGGTGGTTCGGCCCCATGAAGAACCGGAGCTTATAATGGACAAACGAACCATTGCCGACAAAAAAAGTGAGGCCCTGATCAGGGAATTGCTGAAAACAGGTTTTACCTTAAAACCGGCTGGGCCGGCTCAAGAGATGCTGGCCAAAGGTGAAAAGGATTACCAGGCATTCTGTTCCCATTGTCACGGTCCCAAAATGGACGGGCTTGGCACCGTGGGACAAAGTTTTTTTCCCCTGCCCACGGACCTGACCGGTGAGAAAGCCGTTGCCATGAGTGATGGGGAATTATTTGCCTTTATCAGCTATGGCAGCAAAAAAGCACCTGCCCTGGCAAGTTCCATGTCTGTTGAAAGCCGGGAAGCGGTTATCCGGTATATCCGGCACATACAGAAAATGGGCCACGGATCATCCTAATCCCTTACCAATGAAAACAATAGTCCCGTGCACGCTTTGCGGCCTGAATGTTAAGGTTTCTAAAGCGACGTCAAAAGACATCTTCTGCTGCCAGGGATGCAAAATGGTCCATACCATGCTCATGGAATCAGAGCAGTACAAAGATACAAAAGATTTCAAGGAGACCGACCTTTACAAACAATGTGTTGCCGCAGGTATTGTCCCGGACACATCTTTAGAAACGTCGGCATCGTCGGAAAGAATCCCTGAAATACCTGCCGAAAATGTATCCGGGATGGATGAAGAGGTTCCCATTGATTCCGAAAATTTTCTGACCCTTAATCTCCAGATTCAAAATATGTGGTGTCCGGCCTGTGCGTGGATAATTGAAAATACGCTCACCCGGTCAAAGGGCGTGATAACCGCCTCTTGCAATTTTTCCAGCGACCGGGGAAGCGTGATGTATGATCCCGTAAAAACCTCTCCTGAAAAAATTTATACCGCCATTGAAAAACTGGGTTACCCTTCTACTGATATTGATCAGAAATCCCCAAAAAGCAGAAAAGAATTTATCCGTATTTGCGTGACCCTGTTTTTAACCATGAATGTCATGATGCTCAGCTGGGCCATCTATTCCGGATTCTTCATTGAGCTATCGCCCCACTCCGTTCAGCTGCTGGCCTGGCCGGTATGCATCATGGCCACCATTGTTGTGTTTTACGGCGGATACCCCATACACAAACGGGCCCTTGTGGGTATCACATCCGGATGGCCCGGAATGGAAACGTTGGTATCCACCGGTTCATTCTCAACCTATACGTACAGCCTGTTTCATTTTTACCGGGGAAGCATCCATCTCTATTTTGATGCCGCATCCATGCTGATCCTGCTCATACTGACGGGAAAGATGCTCGAACAGTCCGCAAAAAACAAAATTGCTGAAGGCCTGTGGAAATTTTTTTCCCTGGTTCCCCAGAAAGTCAGAATCTGTGCAGCGCAATTTCCCAAGGGACGGTATGTTTCCATAAAACAATTGGCCGAGGGGGACTCGTTCCTGGCGGAAGAAGGAGAAATTTTGGCTGCAGACGGCATTGTCACCCAGGGTGCTGCCGTCATTGACGAGTCATCCATCACAGGGGAGGCAAAACCTGTCAATGTCCGGTTGCAGGACACGGTCAAAAGCGGTACCCGGATTGTTTCCGGCAAGATTCAGGTAAAAGCCGTGAAAGTGGGTGATAATTCAATTCTCGGCAGAATGCTTGCCATCATGGAAAACAGTCTTTCAGAACAAACCGCCCAGACCCAGCGGTTTGAGAACATCTTAAAATTTTTTGTCCCATCGGTTATCGGATTTTCCGTGGTGACCTATTTCTTCTGGATGTTATACGGACTGACTTCCTACGATGCCTTTAATCGGGGGATATCCGTCATGGTCATTTCCTGCCCCTGCGCCCTTGGCATTGCCATTCCCCTTGCCCTTGTGGCCGGCGTGTCTGCCGCCGGGAAAAAAGGTATCCTGGTAAGGGATTTTGAAGCATTTGAACGGGTTGATGGACTGGATACCATTGTTTTTGACAAGACTGGTACACTGACCACGGGCCAACTGAAGGTGCTGGGCATGGACACGGCAAACGATTTTTCCGAGCAAAAAGCCTGGCAGATAATCCACGCCATGGAACAAGGCTCGGACCACTACATTGCCCACACCATATCAACCTATGGGATGAGCCGGAAAATACCGCCCCTTGAACTGGAAGATGTTGTTTACCACGCCAACGGTATCAGTTGTCGGTTCCAGGATGAAACCTATTGTTTCGGCAGCATGGATTTTATGAATAAAAGCCTTCCGGAAGGACCTTCTTTTGTCTCGTTTTCCAGGCAAGGTGCACAGGTCATATCAACGGTTTTTTTATCTGCGAATGATAAGATTGTAGCCGCTGTCCATCTGGGAGATTCAATGAAAATCGGTGTAAAGACGCTTGTTTCAGATCTTGATAAAATGGGACTCACCTGTTTTTTGATTTCAGGAGATGCTGAAAAATCCACCCTGGCCGCCGGCAGCTTTGTGCAGATCCCGGCTGAACATACCCATGGGGGATTGCTGCCGCATGAAAAAGCCGAATTTATCAAAAACCTTAAACAATCGGGCAAAAAAGTTGCCATGGTTGGGGACGGTGTAAACGATGCTCCCGCCATGGGTCAATCCGATATTGCCATGGCCGTCCATTCAGGCCTTAACCCGGCTGAAGGTGTTGCCGCCATCACCCTCATGCAGGAGACCCCGGTCCAGCTCATTGATTTTATATCGCTTGCCATACGCGTGAATCGTAAGGTCAAGCAGAACCTTGTATTTGCGTTGATTTATAACATCATCAGCATCCCGGTAGCCGCCGCCGGATTTTTAAATCCCATAATCGCTGCAATTGCCATGCTTTTCAGCAGTCTTTCCGTGACATGCAACACCCTGCTCCTGGTAAAAAGAGAATCCAGAAACAAACCGCAACCCCATACGTAATTGCAAATCAAAACTGTTTCTCGATAAAAATTGGGGTCATATTCATGCAAGTATTCATGACTCCTGAAAAGTCAATGCGTTTGCCCTGCCTGACCCTGCCCCCCCCCTTTACACAGTTCGGGAATACTGGTATGGAATTCAGCAGATATTAACAAAAAAATAAGCGCGCCGGTTATCCTTCTTTTCCGCATAATATGCGGTTAGATATCAAATCATTGAAGATATGCGGACAACCGGTCATCAACTTGATTAATGGCAGCCCCTATCAGCTAACTGGAAAAGGCTATATATGGAACAAAAATTAATCGAAATTTTCAAGGATACCGCGGCTGGTCCCTTTCTATTTCTTGGTTCAGGATTTTCACGAAGATATTTGGGGCTTGAGGACTGGAAAGGCCTTTTGTCTAAATTTTGCGTAGTAGGCAAGCCGTTTGAATACTACTTGTCCTCCGCAAATGGAAATTATCCTAAAGTAGCCGCGCTTTTAGCAAAGGATTTCAACGAATATTGGTGGTCAGCCCCGGAATACGAATCCAGTGTTAAAAAGTTTAAATCTAAGATCGAAGATGAAACGTCGGCGCTTCGAATTGAGATATCGAACTACTTGGCTACGCTAGATCAATCGAAAGCTAAGGAGTCTGGCTATTCTAAAGAAGTAACACTTCTTGCTAATCTGAACGTCGATGGAGTTATTACAACCAATTGGGATATGTTTATCGAACAAATCTTTCCTGAGTACAAAACGTATATTGGACAGAAGGAGTTGTTATTTCAGAATCCCCAAGCAATTGGAGAAATATATAAAATACATGGATGTTCTACCATGCCCAATTCACTGGTTCTAACTGACTCTGATTACGACAGGTTCAACGAGAAGAATACGTATCTCGCAGCTAAACTAATCACTGTTTTCGTAGAGCACCCCGTGGTTTTTATTGGCTACTCTATATCAGATGAAAATATCAGCGGCCTATTGAAAGCAATATCGTCGTGTATAGGAAGGGAAAACGTTGAAAAGCTCAGAAAAAATCTAATATTTATCCAGAGGTTAGCGGACGGGGAAGATCCTAATATATCTGATACTTACTTGACTATTGATGGCACACAAATACCTTTGGTTTTAGTGAAAACCAACGATTATATACCAGTCTATAAAGCAATCGAGTCTACCAAAAGAAAAATCCCTGCAAGAGTTCTACGTTACTGCAAAGAACAATTATATGAACTCGTTCAGTCATCGAACCCAGAAAAAAAGATATGCGTAGTTGATATTGACGAAATTGAATCAAAAGAAGATGTTGAGTTTCTTGTTGGTGTAGGAGTGGCGCACCAGGAGCCCACAAGCCCATCATGTGTTGGCTATGCATCAATTGGAGCCCCAGATTTGCTTCGTGATCTGATTCACGAAGATCAGGCTTTTGACAGCGAACAGGTGCTCAAGAATGTAGCTCCTAAAGTCTGTAAAAGATCGCCAAACGTACCAGTGTTCTTTTATCTAAGAAAACTTGGAGTAGATAGCCAAGAAAAATATTCAGACAGTGAGTTCGATTTAGACAAAGTTGTGTTGAGAAGTCTAAAATCATTTCGCGTGGAATCTTACAAGAAGCCCTTCTTCAGAAACTATGAACACATGTCTATGGATGAAATAATAGAGTCATGTACTCCTGAGAACGCCGCAGCATACATTCCCTTCCTTTCAAGAGATAAAATTGATGTCGATCTTCTTCATAAATTTTTGATTGAGAATGAACATAAGCTTGACTATGAGGTATCAAATTATGCAAGCAGTTTCAGGAAACTGGCATCACTTTATGACCGCTTAAAGTGGGGATGGTGACGTATAATGGGGATTTTGGCACAACGCCCCGAAAAGGAGCATTCCAGAGGCATGCGGTTTTTTCAAGTTATCAGAGATAAATCGAATTGATAAGAAAAGGGGTCAAGTCAAAAAGGGGTCAAAAAGGGGGCAAAAAGGGGGCAAGTCGACTTTTGACCTTTTTAACCTAATTTAAAATAGAGAAAAATAGAGGACGGACCCCGATTTTTGCATGAGAATACAATTGAGAAAAGACCGTGATCTTGTTCATCAACTGGATAAATTGACCGAATTGATCGATAAAAGTCAACTAATTCGGGGGCTAATTCGGGGGACACCTTACTTAATTCAAACAAGTGAAATGCTGACGGGTAAACCGCAGATTTCAATAGTTTCTGTTTAGTTCAAAATTCAAAGGTTAAAAAAATGCTGAAGAATCATGTTGCGTATTGCGCACCATGCGGTATAATAAACTTATGATAAAATCCTTTAAACACAAAGGGCTGCGAAAATTCTTTGAAACTGGTAATTTGTCAGGTGTTCAACCCGGACATAAACAAAAACTTAGAATACGGCTAATCGCGCTTGATTCCTCTACATGCATTGATGATATGAATACCCCAGGTTGGCGGCTCCACAGTTTAAAAGGTAATCGTCAAGGATTGTGGGCGATTGATGTAAATAAAAACTGGCGTATCGTTTTTGAATGTCAAATGGGGTCGGACCAAGGAAAATGCCATAACCCACTGTTAACATGTATAAAATTTTTCAAAAAACTCGAAAAACAGCTCTTAGCGGCCCCATTTTGACCCCGAAATAGGACTTCTAAGAGAATATGATCGAATAATTCGGTGTTAAAAAATTCAAACTAATTCGGGGGACATCTATGATAAGTTTTGTCAAGGGGAAAATGTAGGTTTCCCTTCACTTTTTAAAGACTAACTCCAAAAGCTGTTAATGGCCATCTATAATGACCCAATTTCGGCCAATACTTTTGACCCACTAAACTCATAAATTTCTGAAGAAAAACTTAATTCAGACAAAGAGCTTGGTTTTGATTTAGGCTCCCCCCCTTGACCATTTAAGACAAGGGGGACGAGATGAAGAGGTGGGATATGATCCATAAAATAAAGATGCTGCATGACAACGGCAATGGCCTTTCAATGAGACAGATAAGAGATGAATTGGGCATTTCCAGAAATACGGTAAAGAAATACCTGAAGATGGATGAAGAGGCTATTTGTAACCATTTCAGCAACCGGGAACGTGAAAAGAAGCTTGATCAATACAAGGAGTGGATAGTGCATCTCCTGCAAAAATTCCCCAAGCTGACATCTGTAAAGATAAGAAGGAAAATGAAAGAAAAGTTCCCTGAATTTGAGATGTCAGACAGAAGTTTCCGCAGGTATGTGGGAAGATTGAAGTCAGAATACCCTGTAAAGCAGGTATGTTATTATGAGCCTGTCATTGATATCTGAAGTTTCCTGATTTTTATTTTACTGTTATTTTGGACTAAATTGTATATAGTATTGAAATTATATGATATTTTTCTATCAGCGGGATTTGTATGAACAGGGAGAATAAAATGGGGTTTTGCTATTTACATGGCAAAACCTATCAAAATTAAACTCGACCCTGCTACAATCCCACATCATAGACAATCAATAGGCTGATAAAAATCAGGAAACTTCAGATTGATATGATTCCCGGTGCAAATGGGGTCGGACCAAGGAAAATGCCATAACCCACTGTTAACATATATTAAATTTTTCAAAAAACTCAAAAAACAGCTCTTAGCGGCCCCATTTTGACCCCGAAATAGGACTTCTAAGAGAATATGATCGAATAATTCGGTGTTAAAAAATTCAAACTAATTCGGGGGACACCTTACTTAATTCAAACAAGTGAAATGCTGACGGGTAAACCGCAAATTTCAATAGTTTCTGTTTAGTTCTAAATTCAAAGGTTAAAAAAATGCTGAAGAATCATGTTGCGTATTGCGCACCATGCGGTATAATAAACCTATGATAAAATCCTTTGAACACAAAGGGCTGCGAAAATTCTTTGAAACTGGTAATTTGTCAGGTGTTCAACCCGGACATAAACAAAAACTTAGAATACGGCTAATCGCGCTTGATTCCTCTACATGCATTGATGATATGAATACCCCAGGTTGGCGGCTCCACAGTTTAAAACTCGATGATCCAGTTTTTTTGAGGGAAGACCAGGTAATCAGTATTGAAAAATGCAAAGGCTGGTCAAGTCGATGCTATAATACCAATTTTCCAAACTGATATCTCACTCATCGGTTGGCCAGCCTTCAATGAGCAGAGTAAAATAAATGTTATTTGAATACAATAGTTCAATTGCAGTATAACACCTCATTTATGAAAATAAGGAATGAGGCGGATGTGTTAATAAATAAGCTGTTGCCGTTTGTTGAAAAGTATACTGATTCACTGAATACTGAATTAACACAGTCATCCCCAGGAATGACCTTAAGCAAATCACAAAAATTCTGGCTGGGTTTCTGCATCACTGGAATCATCTTGACCAGCAGCATCAATTGGGCTGCTTTTTCACGTATCAGTGTGGGATTGTATAAAACTACAGCTCTTTCCTGGATGTTTCGCCATTCTAAAATTGCTTGGGAGCATCTGTTTCATCTCAGCCTTAAAATTATTTTCAAAGTATATGGCATTACCAAAGGTGTTGTCAGTATTGATGATTCCGATAAAAAGCGTAGTAAATGCACAACAAAAATTTTTGGAGTCCACAAAATAAAAGACAAATCAACGGGTGGTTTTTGCATGGGGCAAGGCTTAGTATTTTTGGTGTTGATAACACCAAAACTCAGCTTTCCAATTGGCTACGCCTTTCATATTCCTGATCCAAAAATCAGCGAATGGACCAAGGAGGATAAAAGATTAAAAAAGGCTGGCGTACCAAAATCAGAACGCCCAAAAAAACCGGTGCGCTCAGAAGAATATCCTACCATTCCAATGATTGCCAAGGCTCTTTTAAAAATATTTGTAGAGAAACACCCGGAAATAAAAATAGAAGCGATTGTTGCAGATGCCTTATATGGGAATGCTGAGTTCATGGATGAAGCGTCTAAAATTGCAGGAAACGCCCAAGTTATCAGCCAAATAAGGTACAATCAAAATATTTTACTCAAGAGCGATAAAAAATCAGTTGAAACATATTTTAAAAATATTCAACCAATTCAAAAGACCATACATGTACGTGGAGGTAAAGAGGTTGTTGTACTCATTAAAAGTGCCAGAATACATGTGTGTGCTCATAAGAAAAAAAGATTTGTCATTGCAATAAAATACATTGGAGAAAAGGACTATCGGTATCTTGCCGCTTCGGATCTGACCTGGCGATATCCTGATATCATAGACGCATTTACACTCAGATGGTTAGTAGAGGTTTTTATTCAAGACCATAAGACGAATGAAGGCTGGGGAAATTTGACCAAACAACCTGATGAAGACGGGTCTTACAGAAGTTTGACCCTGAGTCTGTTGGTTGATCATTGTCTCCTGCTTCATCCTGACCAGGTGGCCTCGATAAATAACAAACTGCACGCAAGAACTGTTGGCAGCCTATGTGACACCGTCAAAGTTGACTGCATCTTATCCTTTGTCGAACAAATCATTCATAGTGATGACCCAGAATCCCATTTCAAGCAGATCTCGGTATTTTTAAAAGAGCATTTTGTAAAGGCAAACGATTCTCAAAAGCACATGAATCTAAATTCTTGGGGGAATTATCAATCCGCCCCATCATTAAAATACAAAGCATTCTGTTAGCATGGGGATAATAACTGCCAGCGAGGTCTCATGTCAATTTTTAAAAACTGGATCATCGAGTAAAAGGTA
The DNA here is from genome assembly GCF_004319545.1 of Desulfobacter hydrogenophilus. Classification (NCBI taxonomy): domain Bacteria; kingdom Pseudomonadati; phylum Thermodesulfobacteriota; class Desulfobacteria; order Desulfobacterales; family Desulfobacteraceae; genus Desulfobacter; species Desulfobacter hydrogenophilus. The sequence goes on from NZ_CP036313.1 coordinate 65,783, forward strand.
ATCGTCAAGGATTGTGGGCGATTGATGTAAATAAAAACTGGCGTATCGTTTTTGAGTTTAAAGATGGTAATGCCTATATTGTAGATTATGAGGATTATCACTAATGGCTATGTATAACCCACCCCATCCAGGGGAATTCATCAAAGAAGTTTACTTGGAACCCTTAAGAGTCTCACCTCGCAGTGTTGCCTTACAGCTTAAAGTCTCGCCTTCCACATTCTCAAGGCTTATTAAAGGACAAAGTGCAATTAGTCCGGGAATGGCTCTACGCCTATCTAAATGCCTGGGGCGTAGTCCAGAAAGTTGGCTCCTGATGCAGGATAGTTATGATCTATGGCAAGCCAGACAAAATGTTGATCTTTCAGGAATAGAACCAATAGTAATACCAGTTTAATCAATCAGAATCACACAGAACCCGGAGCTGGAGTTGACCTGGGGCCACTTGGCGGCCTTTAAAGCTTAGGTTAGGTAAAAATTGAAATCATGCTGATCTTTCGGGATCAAGACCCTATGCAACTCCGCTTTATCGTTGGGCCTATTTATAAACAAGACCTTCAAAGGCAGAAAAGATGATTTGGACACTTAAAATTGAATGTGAGTGGGGAAGATATCTTGAAGAAGAATGTATTCGCATGATTGAAATAGACGAAGAATCAACTCTTTATGATTTACATTTGATTATCCAAAAATCCATCAAGTTTGGTAATGATCACTTGTTTGAGTTTTTTAGAGGAAGACATTTCAGACACAGAAAGCCCTTCTTTTCAGAAGATGCTTGGGATTTTGATTACGAAAAAGCAATTGATAATTATCAGCAAATGACACTCAACGAGATCTACCCCTTGCCCAAAGGGTTAAAGTTATTTTACCATTTCGATTTTGGTGATGATTGGATTTTTAAAATTACTAAATCAAGAAAAAAGCCAAAATCACCAGATAAAGAAGTTGAATATCCCCAACTCATAGAAAGTATTGGTCCAGCACCACAACAATACCCTATCTGGGAGGAGTGAAGTAAAATGAGTAAAGTAAAATGATAAAATTGATAAAATTAAAATGGGGTCGGACCAAGCAAATTATCGCAACCAATTGTTAATAAAAAGGAAAATTTTTCAAAACTCAATAAAACAGCTCTTAGCGGCTTTATTTTGACACTAAAACAAACCTTTTAAAGAGTGATTTCTATCATGAGAACATGATAGAAATAATTAACTCAACTTTCGGAGGAGTAAATTTATACCCCCAATAATTCCTCAGGCCTACTTGAAAAACCGAAATACTTGAGAGCTTGGCCCATTACCTGATCAAGCATCACTTGGGGGTTGATCATAACTTCGTCCACTTTGTGCCAATTTTTTAATTGACGGCAAAATAACGTTTTGATTACAGATGATTGATAGTGTCTTATATCTGGTCACCACATAGGCGGCCCATCTTATGATCAAGCCCATAAATCCGAAGAACTAGAAAAATCTACAACTACCGAGGAATCCTCGGTAGTTCGGCAGGAAGGCAAACGTCAGTTCGCAGAAAAATCAAATTTTATAATCTTGATGCAATAATTTCAGTTGGTTACAGAGCCAATTCAAAAAAAAGGACTCGATTTAGAATATGGGCTACTCAGCGCCTTAAAGAATACCTTGTGAGGGGTTACAGCATTAATCAAACTGATAATAAATCTACTCTGCCAAAACCAACAAATCAAATGAAGCGGATAAATCAGATGGCTTGAGTTTATGGACAACCGGTGGTTACAAAAAACGTCCCCACCCGACCGCGCTCTTGATTAATGAAAAAACTCAACAATAAACATGGATAAAAACGTGGTCTGTCCCTCATTTGCACCTCATTTGCAAAGCATAAGCTTTGTCATGATTTCAGGCGAATCCCGTCAGCCTTGTGCAGGGTGATGCGGCCTTGTTTATACAGGCTGCCCACGGCCCGTTTAAATTCCTTTTTGCTCATGGCAAATGCTGCTTGAATCTCTTCAGGGCGGCTTTTGTCATGACAGGGGCTTACGCCTCCACCAGCCTCAAGTACCTGTATAATTTTTTGGGCAGAGCCTTCAACTGAGGCGTATCCCGGCTGTTTCAGAGTTAAATCCACCTTGCCGTCCTCCCGGACACGAAGGACATACCCACTGCACCGGTCACCAATGGAGAGGTCTTCAAAGGTCTCATTTTTATAGAGCATACCCTGACAGGTTTTATTGATCAGGGCTGTATAGCCGATGGGTGAAATACTATGGATGATCAAGTCCACAGCCTCCCCATAAGACAGTTCCCCGGCATCACCAGAGGCAAGGTTCGACATCAGGGTGGACCCATAAATCCTGTGGGTGGATTCATCCAGACAAATCCTGACCAGATGGGTTTCACCAGGCTCCATCCGCCCCTCCTGTTCACTGCGGGGAACCAGAAGATCTTTTTCCAGACCCCAATCCATGAAAATGCCAAAAGGGGCTGTATCCTTGACTTTAAGTCCCACAACATCTCCCACAACCCCGGCAGGCTCCAATGTGGTTGCCACTGGCCTGTCCTCGGAATCAGTATAGACAAAAACACGGATTGTCTGCCCCACAGCAGCATTTTCCGGCACATACTTATTGGGCAGAAGCACCCGGTCCTGGCCAAAACTTAAATAGACCCCATAGTCGGAAAGGTTCTTCACCGTCAGATCCTGGAACTGCCCAACCACAGCGTCAGGGTCCTTTGCTAAAAAAGGATGGGACTGTCTTGAAGATGAAGAACGGGGCTGTCTTAAAGATGGCCGGTTTTGACTTTTTCTCAAAAATTTTTCTGCCTGCTTCCAGGGCGTAGTTTCTTCGGACATGGATTTTCCTTATTGTTAATATATCTGATCACCATATCATATCAGTGCAGGCACCACCATAAAAACGCCTTATTCACCAGGGTCAACGCACGTAATTGGATATTTTTGGTCGGGCTCACAAAATAGGTCCATTCAATATGTGTTGAAATTTTCGTACATTATAGTATAACCCCTTTTTTTGATAACAGATAATTCAACCCAGGCAAATGTAATGTCGGGTTTTATATTTTTATGGAAGAAGGATAATATAATGCAATTAAACTGTGGAATCGTTGGACTCCCCAATGTGGGAAAATCAACTATATTCTCAGCGCTTACATCTGCACCTGCAGAAAGCGCAAACTACCCGTTTTGTACAATTGAACCCAACGTGGGCATTGTGGAGGTTCCGGATAAACGCCTTGGAATGATCTCTGAACTTATTACGCCCCAAAAAATAATACCCGCGGTTGTTGAGTTTGTTGATATCGCAGGTTTGGTCAAAGGTGCTTCCAAAGGAGAAGGGCTGGGAAATAAGTTTTTAGGTCATATCAGGCAGGTGGGTGCAATCATCCATGTGGTTCGTTGTTTTGATGACGATGATATTGTTCATGTGAACGGGGTTGTGGATCCTGCAAGTGATATAGAAATAATTGGAATTGAACTTGCGTTAGCTGACCTTGAGACGGTTCTAAAAAGGCAGGAGAATCTTGTCAAGCAGATGAAGTCCCACGATAAAAAAATATCGGATAAAGCAAAGGCTGCTGATCCGATTTTAAAGCAGATAGCAAACGCCCTTGAAGAAGGCAGGCCCGCCCGAAGTGTTGAACTTGATAAAATTCAAAAAGAGCTGATTTCGGATCTTCATCTCATTACCATGAAACAACAGCTTTATTGCTGCAATGTAAATGAAGATGGGCTGGATTCCGACAATGAATACGTTAAAAAGGTAAAGGCACTTGCCCAGAAAGATGATTCCCAGGTGGTTGTCATATCTGGGAAATTAGAATCCGAAATTGCAGATCTTGACTCTCAAGAAGAAAAAAACGAATTTCTCGAAGCTGCCGGGCTCGAAGAATCCGGGCTTGATCAGCTTATCCGCACAGGGTATGACATGTTAGGATTAAACACTTACTTTACAGCCGGTGAAAAAGAAGTCCGGGCCTGGACTTTTCCTAAAGGGTGCAAGGCGCCCCAGGCTGCCGGAATCATCCATACCGATTTTGAACGGGGATTTATCAAGGCAGAGTCATATCATTGTACCGATCTTTTTGAGTATAAATCCGAGCTAAAGTTAAAAGAAGCCGGTAAGATTCGTCTTGAAGGTAAAGACTATCAAGTGCTGGACGGTGATGTGCTTAACTTTAGATTTAATGTTTAATGACGTCGTAAAAAAATAGGGAACAGACTAATTGTATCTTCTTTCAAATTAGCCAGGTAGGGTGGGCACAAAAAACGTTCCCACCCTACCCCGCTCTTGATTCATGAAAAAAACTCAAATGACGCTCCGGTCAACAAATCACTCCATCTCTTTTTGTAACCAAATTAATGTTTCCGGGAAAGTCTTGAATGTTACTTCCGTTCCTGTTTCGTTGTAGGATTCATTTATCATGCTGGCTTTGTTTTTTAACTGTCCTAGAAGATGCCCTTTGGCGTAGGGTATCACCATGGTCGTTTCGATCATATTTGATTCAAAGAACTGAAATTTTTTTCTCAGGGTTATGCGCGGAGATGAAAAGGCCATCGGGGAATTCAAGCGCGGGACCGAAAGGAGCATACAGATCCTGGTTGGTTCCCTTTTAACCTGAAAGTTGCAACTACCGCAAGTGCCTGGCAGCGCAGCAGATCCGGTTAAATAACGCTCCCGCAGGGTTCATGATTTTTAGGTTTAAAATAGATCAAGGAATGCCTGTTCTGCCTCGGTTGTGCCGATAAGAATCAACTCTTCGTTCTTTTTCAATGGAACCAGGGGATCTGGACCAACAATTATATCCCCCGGTGACTTGATGGCAATCACAGAACAGCCCGTCCTCTGTCTTATGTGGCTTGCCACCAGATTTTTGCCCACAAGGGATGGAGGCATGGGCCGTCTGAAAATATTCAACCCTTCGGTAAACATGGAAATCTCGTCACTTTTCAGGACGTTGATAATAGAATTTGCCCCCATAGAGGCATAGGACAAGACCAGATCTGCCCCGGCCATGTGAAGCTTTGCAACACTCCTTTCGTTGGTTGCCCGGCTGATAATCTGAACCTGGGGGCGTAACTGACGGCAGTAAAAGGCAAGATAAATGTTCATGGCATCATTGTGGGTGGTTATGATGATGGTTCTTGCCTCCATCACTCCGGCACGTTCCAGAACCTTGATATCCGCAGCATCCCCCTGGATATATCTCTCCCCTTTATCCTCGGTAAGAACGGCACGCTTCTCAACGACCCTGTAGCTGATACCATGCTCTTCGAGGGTTTCAACAACGGCCACCCCAACACGGCCACCACCAAGAACAAGAACCGGAGCATCCTTTGCATGCATCCCCTCTATAATGGCATACATGTCTTCAAATTTTCCAAGTTGTCGTTCGGTCCCTGCGAGCAGCAGCATGGTCGTTGCGCTGATAACCGTCTCTGGCTGGGGCAAATGAAACATGCCCTTTTCCCAAAGTCCAACAACGGTGACTCCGGTCTTTTCACGCATCCCGATGTCAATCAGATTTTTACCGCAAAGCCGGGTCTGGATCGCCGGAATCTCTGCAACGTGCAGCTTATCGGAACTGATCACAAAATTCACCGGCCTTCCCAGCCCGATCGTTCGATTGCCAAGGGCATGACCAAGCATTCTGGCAAATTGAAAGACGTGGATATTACCGGGGAACTGGAGAATGTCCAGGGAATTTTCATGATTGGCACTGGTGACGATGGAAACGTTGGGCGACGTTTCTCTAACGGTAAAGGCAACCGAAGTGTTAATCATGTCGTCACTTGTTGCCACCACCAGGGCCGCCTTTTTAACACGAAGACGGTGATAGGTTTCAGGGTCATCCGGCTCGCCAACAACGACTCTGTACCCTGCATCGTATAGCTCCGCCGCCTGCTGCAGCTCCGCCACGACGAGAACATACTGAAAATCTCTTTTTCTGAGCTTGGCAACGAGTTTTTCCGTTATGGGGTCTAGGCTTGTAATTATGATGTGACCCGAAGTGTTTTCCGGGAGTTCCCTAGGCGTCCGGCTCTTTGATTGTGCCTCCAGCCAGGGAGAATAAAAAAACTGAATAAAGGTAAACGGCAGCATGATCAAAAGCAGAATTACACCGGAACTGAGCACCACAATCGAAAAGAGCAGCCCCAGATCCGTAGAAAAAGTGATATCACCAAACCCCAGGGTTGACATAACAGTAAGGGTCCAGTAAAGACCAGTAACCCAGCTGTACTCCCTGCCTTCATAGAGCATGAGCTTATGAAACAAAAGACTGTACAAAAAAACGATGGTGAGAATAAAAGCGATGAACTTGGCCAGAAGGGTCAGGTTTTTTCTGGTAGTCTTATTCTGGAAAAAAAACAATAACTGGGACGGTAAAAATTTCATAGTTTGGCTCTGAATATCTCCATTAGCGACTCAAAAGAATAAAAAACAAGGATGAAAGTTTATAGGATTCAGCTTAACTTGTCTGTATATCATATTCCTCCCATTTTTAAAGACAAATCCAACCGTTTAAAAATTTGCGAATGGCTGCTCAGTGCTTATTTTAGCCTTTAACTTCTTAAAATGGAGTGGACAAATATGATACTCGATGATCCAGTTTTTTTGAGGGAAGAACAGGTAATCAGTATTGAAAAATGCAAAGGCTGGTCAAGTCGATGCTATAATACCAATTTTCCAAACTGATATCTCACTCATCGGTTGGCCAGCCTTCAATGAGCAGAGTAAAATAAATGTTATTTGAATACAATAGTTCAATTGCAGTATAACACCTCATTTATGAAAATAAGGAATGAGGCGGATGTGTTAATAAATAAGCTGTTGCCGTTTGTTGAAAAGTATACTGATTCACTGAATACTGAATTAACACAGTCATCCCCAGGAATGACCTTAAGCAAATCACAAAAATTCTGGCTGGGTTTCTGCATCACTGGAATCATCTTGACCAGCAGCATCAATTGGGCTGCTTTTTCACGTATCAGTGTGGGATTGTATAAAACTACAGCTCTTTCCTGGATGTTTCGCCATTCTAAAATTGCTTGGGAGCATCTGTTTCATCTCAGCCTTAAAATTATTTTCAAAGTATATGGCATTACCAAAGGTGTTGTCAGTATTGATGATTCCGATAAAAAGCGTAGTAAATGCACAACAAAAATTTTTGGAGTCCACAAAATAAAAGACAAATCAACGGGTGGTTTTTGCATGGGGCAAGGCTTAGTATTTTTGGTGTTGATAACACCAAAACTCAGCTTTCCAATTGGCTACGCCTTTCATATTCCTGATCCAAAAATCAGCGAATGGACCAAGGAGGATAAAAGATTAAAAAAGGCTGGCGTACCAAAATCAGAACGCCCAAAAAAACCGGTGCGCTCAGAAGAATATCCTACCATTCCAATGATTGCCAAGGCTCTTTTAAAAATATTTGTAGAGAAACACCCGGAAATAAAAATAGAAGCGATTGTTGCAGATGCCTTATATGGGAATGCTGAGTTCATGGATGAAGCGTCTAAAATTGCAGGAAACGCCCAAGTTATCAGCCAAATAAGGTACAATCAAAATATTTTACTCAAGAGCGATAAAAAATCAGTTGAAACATATTTTAAAAATATTCAACCAATTCAAAAGACCATACATGTACGTGGAGGTAAAGAGGTTGTTGTACTCATTAAAAGTGCCAGAATACATGTGTGTGCTCATAAGAAAAAAAGATTTGTCATTGCAATAAAATACATTGGAGAAAAGGACTATCGGTATCTTGCCGCTTCGGATCTGACCTGGCGATATCCTGATATCATAGACGCATTTACACTCAGATGGTTAGTAGAGGTTTTTATTCAAGACCATAAGACGAATGAAGGCTGGGGAAATTTGACCAAACAACCTGATGAAGACGGGTCTTACAGAAGTTTGACCCTGAGTCTGTTGGTTGATCATTGTCTCCTGCTTCATCCTGACCAGGTGGCCTCGATAAATAACAAACTGCACGCAAGAACTGTTGGCAGCCTATGTGACACCGTCAAAGTTGACTGCATCTTATCCTTTGTCGAACAAATCATTCATAGTGATGACCCAGAATCCCATTTCAAGCAGATCTCGGTATTTTTAAAAGAGCATTTTGTAAAGGCAAACGATTCTCAAAAGCACATGAATCTAAATTCTTGGGGGAATTATCAATCCGCCCCATCATTAAAATACAAAGCATTCTGTTAACATGGGGATAATAACTGCCAGCGAGGTCTCATGTCAATTTTTAAAAACTGGATCATCGAGTGATAGACAAATAAAAAATTAAATGGGCAGAATGGGCTTAAATCGCTGACCTTTATCAACCATCTTCCCTGTGATATAGAAACCGAAAAACTATCGCCACCAGGTCAAAAATGCAAACTACTCGATTGTCCAGCCTGCCACGGTTAAAAAGCCTGAGCTGGGGGCTGCATCATGGGAGGCGGCCGAACTCTTTGACCTCTCCATGGAAGACCTATATTCGTCTTTATTTCTTGAGGTCTTTTCCGGGAACCGTTTTATTGCAGGTATGAAGCCCTTTGTAACTTGCTATGGAGGGCATCAATTCGGCAGCTGGGCAGGCCAGCTTGGCGACGGCAGAACTATCAATTTAGCCCATCTTTTTGGGTGAGGGTTAAAATCTACTATAATTGCAAGCTACTCCATTTTTGATTTATTCGTTATGGCACTACTTTTATTTATTACTCTTTTAACCGTTCTCCCAGGGTAAAACCTGATCTCCAAGGCAGAATAAATTTCCTGTTGCCTTGGCTCTGATCGGGTACTTTTTCTCACATACACGATATCATCATTTTTGCAGCACATTGAAACTGTGGTTCTATTCTGACCTGTCAGTTGCTCTCTTAATCCAGACCAACCAGTGACAATGCCGGCCTTTTTAAGCCGGTTGAGCACGGGCTCAAAAAATAATGCCGGTTTCGTTAAATTTCGGCCACAATAGCTTAGCACAACAGCGACACTTTCGAAATTTTCAAAATTTCAAGAGGATTTCATAGTTACAAATCAGCTAAAATGCGGTAATTTACCACCCTTTTTTATGTAAAAAGGAAAAGTGTCGCTGTAGTGTTAGGGGTATTGAAAATAGGAATTGGGTTCACAATATATCTATCATTGAACTTCGAGAACCTTTCCAGGAAAGGCGTTTACGACCTCAAGATTATGTCACTGGAGCTTTGAATATTGATGAAATGATTTTTTGTAAAAATCATCTTCCATACCGTCCAAGTGTTTCCCTGTTTGAAATTGTCCATAGAAATGTTATCATCAAACCATGTTAAAATTCCTGGATAAAATCCCATATTCGCTGCTGATCGTTTTTACCATAATGATGCTGGCGGCTCCGATAGTGCCAATGCCTCATGTGGTTGAGAAAATTCTAATGCTGAGCAATGGTACTCTCACCAGGCCCATTGATATTTTCGATTTATGCTTTCACTTGTTTCCGCTGATTCTTCTGATCTTAAAATTCATAAAAGACCGCAGATGGACACCTTAGCCGGGGGAGTGTAGCTCTGGGGACATACGTTGGCGGTTGTTTGTTGCAGGCCTGCAACAAAGATACTTTTTTTTACAGAAACAAATCCATGAGCACCACACACAGAAGAAAGAGTGGATAATAACTTGCTTTGTTGAAAAGGGTCATTGCGGCTTGGTTTAGTCCTGTTTTCCGAAGTTTTTGGGCAGGAAGAATCAATAGGAAAAAAGAGCCTGTCCCGAAAATTAGATATGAAAACCAGTTAAAATTAACCGGCGACATAAAAAATACTATCGTCATTACACATAACGCGGCACCCAGAGACCCCATGATCAGAAAACTTGCCGTTTCACGTCCAAACACCAAGGGGAGGGTTTTTGCATTTATCTGCCGGTCTTCTTCTATATCGGTATAATCGTTGGGGATATTCTGCCCCCCGGCTTCCCATAGGAAAAAGAAAATAAAAATTAAGCATAAAAACAGGGCATCGGGATTTTTGTCCACGGCAAAAACAGCGGCAACGGGACCTGCGGCTTTTACAAATCCGTTGATGACAATCCTGAGATAACTGATTTTCAACAAAAAGCAATAAATAACTTCCAGCAGCGCGCCGCCCAGAAAAATCAGGATACAGACAGGGTTTAAATACCAGGCACCCAGCAAAGCCGCAACAGACCAGAAACCTGCCCATACAGCAGCGGATTTCAGGCTGATCACGCCCTGGGCAAGGGGATGCCGGATCAGGATCGAGTCCAGATCGGTTCCGTTTTTGTCACCCGGCCGAATATTTTTTTTATCATCCCTGTATCCGGCAATATCATTGAGTGCATAAACTGCTGTATAGCCGGAAAAAACCGTAATAATCCCTGCCAGGACAATCCCCGGACCAGGAAACTGACCAAGATAAACCAGGGCGGCAAAAACAGGTGCCATCATATCAAGTACGCCATGATGGGTACGTGAAAGCGCAAAAAAAGATTGAAGCTTTGCTGGAACTATCGTGTCATAAAAGGACATTACATATTTCAATCGCCACCCCGCCAAAAGGAGAATTAAGCATCAAACACCGTATTAAAGCCAAGTCATCATCCTGTCTAAAACCGCACGCCCATGTAGTGATTCTTTAAAATTATTGTTGTAGATAACCAGATCTTTATAGTAGAAAGCCATAAACATACAAAGGCTGCATCAAAACATCGGTGAACCCATTGCAATAATCACGCATGGACAAAAAGTATAAACGGATCAGGTTAAAACTTCAAGAAATTAGTGACTAAAACGCTTGAATAAAACCATAGACAGGGAGTTTCAAGGAACCGGATGACATACAATATATCTTCGAGTGAAATTGAAAAATTCAACGATTTTGCAACCGACTGGTGGGATAAAAACGGAAGAATGAAATCTCTTCATGATATCAACCCCTTAAGGCTTGAATACATTATGCAGCAAACGGATCTTAAGGGAAAACGGGTGCTGGATGTGGGTTGCGGCGGCGGAATACTCACTGAAAGGATTGCCCGGCAGGCTGCCGAGACCATCGGCATTGATGCCTCCTCACATATGACGGCCATTGCCCGGACCCACGCAAAACAATCAAATATGGACATCCGCTATATTGACACGGACATCGAACATATCACCCGGTTCACGAAAACCGGTTTTGACGTTATCCTCTGCATGGAACTGCTTGAACATGTGCCAAACTATGAATCGGTTATTGGTGCATGTAAAAAGGCCCTGAATCCCGAGGGTATCGTCATTTTTGCAACCATCAACCGCAACCTGATGTCTTTTTTTCTGGCTGTGGTGTGTGCGGAATATGTTCTGAGGCTTCTGCCAAAGGGTACCCATGACTGGGCATCATTGATCAAGCCTTCTGAATTGAACCGGGCCTGTTCTAAGGCTGGATTAAAACAGGTGGATATCACAGGGTTTTCATACAACCCGATTACCCGGAATTACTATTTATGTAAAAATCCCATGGTCAACTATCTGACAAGCTTCACCGCTGTTTGACCACTTTGGTGATCCGGTTGTTTATACCCGGATCACAGCAGGCTCTTAAGAAATGCAATCCCCTGCCTGACAACGTCAAAATCCATTTCATGGCGTTCACATTTCTCCCCGATGCCATGGGGCATGGTAAATGTCAACCTACCCCCCAAGTGCTGCCGGAATTCTTCAAGCCCGTTTTCTATTTCAAGGCGACCCGAAGGGTCCGTGGCCTCCAAATATTCGCTCCAGACCGGGAGACCGCAATTGATCAACGATGTGATGAGACGATCGAGTTCAGCCCGGGACATCAGGGACATCTGCCATGCATAATAGGAATCGAGAGCAATGCCAACCGATACGGCTTGGCCGTGTCCCATGGAAAACCCGGACAGCATTTCAAGCTTATGGGCAGACCAGTGTCCGTAATCCAGGGGCCGTGACGACCCTGTTTCAAAGGCGTCACCGCTGTGGGCGATATGATCAACGTGAAGCCGGGCGCATCTTTCGATGGTTTCTTCTATGGCCTTTGAATCCCTTTGTTTCAGCAGTGCGCTGTTCTTCTCAAGAAATAAAAAAAAAGACTTATCGCGTATCAAAGCAATTTTAAAGGCTTCCGCCACCCCTCCGATAAAATGCGCAAAGGGCAGCGTTTCCAGGAAATCATAGTCATTAATCACCGCTATGGGCAGATAAAATGTGCCGATACAATTTTTTTTGCCATACTGGTTTATGCCGTTTTTAACACCAATGCCGGCATCATTCTGGGCCAGGGTTGTCGTGGGAATCCGTACCAGCTGTATCCCCCTGTGGAAAATGGAAGCGCTGAATCCGGCCATATCCAAAAGGGCTCCCCCGCCCATGGCAATGACCACGCCATGCCTGTCTATGCCCGAATCATCCATGGTTTTTGTTGCCCGGTGCACATGGTCCCAGGAATTTTTTACCTGCTCACCGCCGGGAAAGACCATAGGTTCCCAGGCCAGACAAACAAGATTCTTGTGGTATTCAAACCACTGGAATATGTCATTTAAAAGCTGGGGATTCTGATGGGTCAGCCCGTCATCAATCATCACCACTATTTTCCTTGGCCCGGTCTGGTTTTCACCGGCAAGGGTATTGATGAGAACGGGATTTGCGGTATTAAAAATATCCCGGGTAAAGCAAACCGGGTAATGATACGCCTGATTAAATTTCAGCGGGACAATGGTCTCTTGGGTGTGGTCTTTTTGTAACGATACTTTATTATTCATAATTAAACTGGAAAACCATATTTTTCCATTACGGGTTTTAACGTCTCAATACTTTTCACTCCGGCCTCGCAAGGGGCTTCGGTATAGGTATAAAGCTCAACACAAACATCTTTGGTGTAGTTGAGTTCCCCGAGTCGTTTAAAAAATGCATCATAGTCTATGGCACCCAGACCCGGGATGAGATGGTGGTGCTTTCTTGTGGACGCAATATCTTCAATGTGGATATGGCCAATTTTATCAAACAGGGTTTCAAGGGCGACTTCCGGCGCCTCACCCACACAGTAAAAGTGACCCACATCAAAGTTAACCCCCAGGTTTGGAGATGTAAAATCCTTAATAAACGAACTCATCTGGCTGCTATTTTCTATTAAAAGATCGGGTTCCGGCTCAATGAGGATGGAGACGCCCAGGGCCTCTGCTTTGGGAATGACTTGTTCAAGCCCTTGGCGGAACAGTTTCAATGATGCGTCCCGGCTCATTTCAACCGGCGGCCCGCCGGGGGGAACCGAGATACACGGGCTTCCCAGGAAATGGGCGATATCCAGACAGTTAAGTGTATGGTCGATTCTCTCCTGCCGTCTTGATTCATCCGGCTCTATCCAGGAAGGAAGCCAGGTATTGCCCACGGCAAAAAGGGTGAAGCAGTTGAGGTTGGTAATCGTCAAATTTAGCGATTTGAGTAATTGCTTGAATTCTTCAAGATCCTGTTTGTTTGCATCCGGGGGGTACAGATGGGGTCTGTCGCACATGATCTCAACCCCCTTAAATCCTGTCTGGGCGATTAATTTAACTGCCTCGGCAAGAGAATATTTAACAAACGCATTGGTGCTGTATGAAAATACCATTAATTTCAAATCCTCATTTTTATCATTGATCGACGACTTTTCCCCATAAATACGTTTAAGGCCATATCATGTCAAGGACAATCAACCATACCAACGGGGTGTTATGGGTGTTTTTCCAAGACCGGTATAACGACCAAGAAAACAAGGAAGCGTTTGACAGAACTAAATTCAAATTGTATTGTTTTAAAAAAAATCGTCAGTTAATTCGGTCAAGCAAAGGAAAATGTCATGACACTTCACTTGGACCCCGCCCTACTTGCAAGACTTCAGTTTGCCTTTACCATATCGTTTCACATCTTGTTTCCGGCTTTTACCATAGGCCTGGCAAGCTGGCTGGCGGTGGTGGAATGGCGATGGCTTAAAACCGGTGATGAGACATACAGGGATGTCTACCGGATGTGGGTAAAGATATTTGCCGTGACCTTCGGCATGGGCGTTGTCTCCGGTATAGTTCTTTCCTACCAGTTCGGTACAAACTGGTCCGTCTTTGCCGATAAAGCCGGCAATATCATAGGCCCGCTTCTGGGGTTTGAAGTACTGACCGCCTTTTTCCTGGAAGCCTCTTTTCTGGGAATCATGCTGTTTGGATGGAACCGCGTCAGCCCCAAAATGCATTTTTCCGCCACAGTAATTGTGGCCTCAGGAACCCTGGTTTCCGCTTTCTGGATCTTGTCAGCCAATTCCTGGATGCAGACCCCCCAGGGATTCTTTATAGGCGATGACGGCCTTTACTATCCCCTCAACTGGCTGGCCATTATTTTTAATTCATCCTTTCCCTATCGCATGATCCATATGGTGACTGCGGCATACTTGACAACGGCCTTTGCCGTGAGCGGGGTGGGCGCCTTTTATCTGTATCGCAAAAAATTCACTAACCAGGCAAAGGTCATGTTCGGCATGGCGATGCTCATGGCGGTATTTGTTGCGCCGCTCCAGCTCCTGTTCGGAGACCTTCACGGCCTGAACACGTTCAAGGAGCAGCCGGTCAAGGTAGCCGCCATGGAAGGCCTGTGGGAAACCCAGGAAGGTGCGCCGCTGGTATTGTTCGGCTGGCCGGATGAAGAGAGGGAAACCACCCGGTTTGCCGTTGAAATCCCTAAAGTGTCCAGTCTTATTCTCACCCATCACCTGGACGGAGAGGTCAGAGGCTTGAAAGAATGGCCCAAAGACCGCCGACCACCGGTTGCGCCTGTTTTCTGGTCCTTCCGGATCATGGTGGGTGTGGGTATGATGATGATTCTAACCGGGGTTATAGCCCTTTTTCTGTATTGGAAAAAACGCCTGTTTGACTCCCCGTGGTTTCACCGCTGGTGTATGTTGATGACGCCGGCCGGTTTTATTGCGGTTCTTTCAGGATGGTTTGTAACGGAAATAGGCCGCCAGCCGTATATCGTTTTTAACTCTCTTTTGACGTCTGAATCCATATCCCCGGTGGCAGGTATTCATATCAGTCTTTCGCTGATAGCCTTTATCATCATTTATGGTTTAGTATTTGGTGCCGGCATTTATTATATCTTCCGCCTTGTCCAAAAAGGACCGGTTCCCGAAACGGAAACCCCATACGGCGGCCATGGTATTGAAGCCCCACCCCTTGTTTCAGATGTTGTAACGGCAAAAGGAGAAGACCATGTTTAGTTTTGAAGGGTTTATTGATCTGCCCCTTATCTGGTATGCATTGATTGGTACTGCCATTTTTTTATATGTTCTGCTGGATGGATTTGATCTGGGTCTCGGCATCCTGTTTCCCTTTGCACCGTCTGAAAAATGTCAGGACCGCATGATGGGATCCATTGCCCCGTTCTGGGATGGGAATGAAACCTGGCTTGTGATGGGCGGCGGCGGACTTTTTGCGGCCTTTCCCCTTGCCTACGCCATTTTAATGCCGGCGTTCTACATTCCCGTCATCTTGATGCTCCTGGGTCTGATTTTAAGGGGGGTTTCCTTTGAATTCAGGTTCAAGGCCCACGACCGATCCAAAAAACGCTGGGGCTATGTTTTCCATTTGGGCTCCCTGGTTGCCACACTCACCCAGGGAATGATGCTGGGCGCTTTTGTCCAGGGAATCAGCGTCACCGGAAGAACGTTCAGCGGCGGACCATTTGACTGGCTCAATGCTTTCAGTGTCATGACCGGGGTTGCCTTAGTGGCCGGTTATGCCCTACTGGGTGCTGCCTGGCTGATTATGAAAACCGAAGATGTGACCCAGCAGTGGGCGCGCAAATGCACCGGATATCTGTTCTGGCATGTGGCCCTTTTCATGGGACTGGTAAGCCTTTGCATGCCGATCATGGATACGAGAATCCGAGAGTTGTGGTTCAATCCGCTCAATTTCATTTATCTCAGCATCATGCCGGTCTCTTGCATGGTCATGTTTTGGATGCTGTGGAAGGACCTTCGCAACAAAAATGAATACCGGCCCTTTTTCCTGATTCAGGGGATTTTTCTGATGAATTACATTGGCATCGGCGTCAGTACCTGGCCTTGGCTGGTGCCCTACCGGGTGACCTTTCGCCATGCCGCGGCCGCACCGGAATCACAGTCCCTCCTGCTGATAGGAGCAGTGATCATGTTGCCGGTTGTGCTTGCCTATACCGGTTATTGTTACTGGATATTCCGGGGTAAGAGTTCCCATGAAACCTCCTACTAAAAGCCTCAAACAATGGCTCTGGTTTGCAGCGCTCTGGTGCGGTGGACTGCTGTCCTTTGCCCTGATTGCCGCGATTGCCCGCTGGATTGTCCGGCTGGGATAAATGACTTGAGAACTCTTTAGCGCCTGTTTAAAAATTAATTGATCATTATGAATTCTTTTGAAAAGAAATGAAATGAGATCCTTCAAACGCCGCCAATTTTTAAAAACCCTGTCTTTAACGCCTTTATCCCTGTCTTTATTTCTTCCTGCTGCCAAAGCAATGGATTGTAATGTACTGCATCCCTTGATGCCGCCGCAAACTCAGTTCCAAGGACAATGTCCGGTTTGCGGCATGGTTCGACCAATGTGGGCGCGAACCTGGATCAGGTTTAAGCCTCTTCAGGGGGTAGAACAGGTCTGCTCTTTTCATTGTCTGGCCGACTGGATTATAAAAACAGGCCGGAATCCAACCGATATTATGCTCGCGGTGTATCACAATCCCGGGAAGATGATACCTGCAGACAAAGCGTTTGTCGTTCTGGGGTCGGCTGCGGCAGGCACCATGAGTCCGGTTTCCAAAATCGTGTTTGATGACAAGACCAAGGCCGCTGAATTTGCTGAGCACTGCGGTGGTGAAATCGTTGATTTCCCGGGCGCGCTTGCTGCGGCTAAATCCAGCGTCTTAAAAGAAAACACGATGGTCAAGGCCCGGCAGCTTAAAAAGGGCAAGATCGTTGAACCGTCCGAGACAGACAGATGTCCGGTCTGCAATATGTTTCCGGCCCGCTACCCCTATGGCAAATGTCAGATACAAATAAAGAGTGGGAAAACGTTTCACTTCTGCTCGACCCAATGTTTATTCGCCTTTATGGGAAAGCAGTCCCTATATGTGGATACGCCGGTGGAACCTTTTTTAATTTGGGTGGTGGATCGCAATTCCGGCATGTGGACCAGTGGCCGAACCGCATTTTATGTGATCGGATCGTCAAAGGTATTCGGCCCCATGGGGTATGAGGCGTTTCCCTTTAACTCAATTGCTGAAGCATCAGCATTTGCTGCCGAGAACGGCGGCACTGCCGTCGGCTATGGTGGGGTCAGCGTTGAAAAAATTGTGCCGGAGTGGCGGTATCCTCTTAAGGTCTTCAAAACAACTGAATGATCAAAAAAGGGCTGCAATCCCATCCAGAAGAAGAGATGCGGCCATGCCGATCATGAGCATGCCGGAAAAAAGATCAAAGTGCCGCCGGTAACGGCGGGCGATGACAGAGGCTCCCGTACCCAGAAGCAGCAGTCCCGGCAGTGTTCCCAGACCAAATGCAAGCAGAAACAATCCGCCCTCCATTGGCCGACTGGCAGCCAATGCCCTTGAAAAGGCAGCAAAAGACAGGCCGCAAGGAATGAAGCCCATAAACATTCCGGTAATAACCATTAACCAGCGATCGGATCTTTGAAAGGCTGAACGTACAATAAAGCGGTAACCCGGTATTATCTGGGGATTCGATATCATGAGCCATTCAGACTGCCCCAGGATGCCCAGCTGGCCAAGGCCAAAGAGAACCAGAAAGATGCCTGCCAGCAAAGAAAAAACCAATTGTATGCGGGCCAGGGTTGCCAGGTAGTCGAGACCTGTAACCGAGGCAAGTTTTGCCAGTGCCAGGCCAAGACTTCCCATAAGGACACCAATGCCCGTGTAGGTTATAATCCGACCGGCGTGGTAACATAGATGGGAATCGAATTTTCCTGATTTACCGGGAAATGCAAGGATAAGCGGACCACACATGCCGAGGCAATGTCCTGTTCCGGAAAGGCCCAGCAAAAATAAGGACAACAGGGAGGATGCTTGCATCATTCAAGGGTTCCATTCGTGGGGCATGAATTGATTTGGGTTGCTTATCACTTTTGAGTATAGTACCGAGGGATGGGTAGTGCGTCAACCAAGGAAGCGTCTGCTTAAAAAATAAAAATAATTCGAAAAAGCTTTGCACCGGATAAAAAAGGAGGAAATTTGTTAAAGCGCTTCATTAAAAAAATAATGGGTACCATAGCACTTTTACTCACATTTGCGCTGGTATTGCTGCCTATAGCGGGAGCTGAGGCTTTCGACGGAAAACACCCCCAGAGCGGCCTCAAGCCCTTAGACGAAAATAGACAAATGCAGATAAGTCCCGGGGATCGTTGTCCGGTTTGCGGAATGACTGTAATTCAGTATCCAAAATTTAATTGTGCCATCCAGTTAAAAAATGCAACCACTTATTATTTTTGCACGACCGGTTGTATGGTTCGTTCTTGGATGCACCCTGAAATATACCTGGGCACGGCCAGGGATATGCTTGAACGACCCATCGTTAGAGAATACTTTTCTGGACAGCAGATTGACGCCCGTGACGCAGTACTTGTATATGGTTCTGATGTCATTGGCCCCATGGGGCCGGCCCTCGTACCTCTTTTGGATGAACGTTACCTGACGGTTTTCAAAAGACGGCATGGCGGTAAAACCCAGGTTCTTCTCAAGGAGCTGACTGATGACAGGTGGTATGAAATGACAGGCAAAAAAATAGCAGAATAAATGAAGCGCGAACCCTGCGATCGATTGGACACATCCAGATATGGCCTGATGGTGATAACCCTGGTAAGCTTTATTGCGCTTGCTGTTATGACCATACTCACTATCCATACCCATCGCGACTCCCGGCAAACAACCCGGATGTGGATCACCTATTTAGCACTCCATACCCCTGCCGTTCTTCCATCAGGCCATGTATTACGAAATAGCGGTTATTCAGGTCCGGCAATTGACCGGCGTCACAGTCCATATTTGCCATTGATGGATTTTTCCCTGGAAAGCATAATGGTCGGCAGCCTCAAACCGGAAAGAGGAGAGATGCCATTAAAAGACTGATGTTTAATACCATGCAGATCTGGGCTTTCAGGGATCTTTTGCGGCGGCCTTTTGAGTCCCTTCTCCTTGGCATCACATTGACATTGACGGTTGCAATATTGGGGACCCTGCTGCTATTTCCACGGGCCCTGCATGATACGCTCAACACCTTATTAAAAGCGACACCCGCCATTATCCTGAGACGCTTTGATGCCACAGGCTTTTGTCCCTTGCCGGTTCAGGCGTCGGTCCTGGCTGCGGAAAACGTTATCGGGGTCGTTTCTGTAAGGCCCAGAATCTGGGGCGTGGTCAATGGCCCGAATGGCCCATTGACCATCGTAGGGATATTAGAAAACAAAATACCCAAAGCCCTTGCCGACAGCTTGACCCGCCTGCCGGAGCCCGGTCAGGTGATCATCGGGTTTGGCGTTTCCACCGGCCCATCTACCGACACCCTGGAATTAAAAGGCGAAATCAGCCGGAACTATCAGGTCATTGATCGGTTACCTGAAAAAACAAGCATGTTTACCCACGACCTGGTACTGATGAATCCTGAGGATGCCCGACAGCTGATCGGCCTTCCCCAAGGCTATGCCTGTGACCTGGCCATTGACGTTTTCCATGAAAATGAGCAGGACGCCATTTTATCAGACCTGACCGCGTCGTTTTCCTGGCCGGTGGAATGTGTCACAAGATTACAGAGCCAAGGGCTTTGTGCAGGCCATTTGAATCGCGGCAGAACGCTTGTCGCCATTGCAGTGATTCCTGCTGTGCTGGCGTTGTGTCTTCTGGTTGCGGTAAACACCCGAAAATCAATGGGACGGCAATCGGATCTTGGTGTCATGAAAGCAATAGGCTGGACCACAGGTGATATTATCCGATTTCAACTGTATCGGGAATTATCTGTCTGCCTGCCTTCGGCCGTTGTGGGCATCTGCCTGTCCTTTGTTCTGGTATACGGACCCGGCGCAGGTTGGGCCGCTGATTTTTTCCTTGGCTGGAAAACTCTGCCCCCCTCCCTTTACCTTGAAATAACGGGAGCTGCAACCGTTGTGCTGGAAATGGCAGGGTTGATGCTGGTGCCAATGATTGCGTCGGCTTTTTTACCGGCATTAAAGGGCGCAACCTCGGATGTTCATGATATGATCAACGATGCAGGTAGTCGATGAGTTCGGAAATTACATGCCACGATGTGAGTGTTGTTTTCCCCATGGGCAACAAAAAAAATCGCCGCGTACTGGACAAGATCAATGTCAGTTTTCAGGCAGGCAAAATAAACATTATCACCGGCCCTGTTGGTGCCGGCAAAACCACCCTGCTCAATATCCTGGCAGGGCTCTCCCGGCCAACATCGGGGGAGGTGATTGTAAACGATGAGAAGGTTTCCCGGTGGACCGGACCCCACAGGGAGCGATGGCGGCGGCAAGCGGGCATTGTTTTTCAACACGACCATCTTCTCCATGACCTAACGGTGCTGGAAAATGTCATGCTGCCCTTGATTCCCCTGGGGCGCTCCCTGGCCACATGCCGAAACCAAAGCATGGAGGCACTTAAACAAGTCGGGATGTTGCACCATGCAGGCAGTTTAGCCAAATCCCTTTCAGGGGGGGAACGCCAGAAAACAACCATTGCCAGGGCAATCGTAAACCAGCCGGGTTTTATCTTTGCGGACGAACCTTTTGCTCACCTGGATGCCGAAAGCAGCAAACAGATGATGAATCTGCTGCATCATCATGCCTGTCAAAATGCGGTTGTGATCGTTGCCGCCCATGGTTTAAACCTGGAGACACTCCCGGAAAACCACCTTTGCTACCGGCTGAAAAACGGTGTACTGAACCCATTGAGTTCCTGAGGCGTATCATGTTTTGGCACCCCCTGTTGCTGGCCGTCATATCATCACAATTTATGGCACTGCTTCTGTTGCTTGCGGCCTGCCCCGCATGGTTGAACACGGCACTGAACTGGGATCCGCTTGTCGCCGACCATCGGCAATTGTCACTGGAAACTAAGGCCGAAGGCGCCTCCATATTGGGAAGGGCCGCTTTCGGGTTATCCTTATTTTCAGGGGTGCTCCTTGTTTTCGGTATTGCCAATATCTTTCATGAGGATATTCCCGGCGCAATGTGCGGTACCGGCGTGTGTCAGGCAATGTCCGCCGATGGCAGCACCCGATTGCTGTTGTATAACGGTCTCTTAATAATGTTGATGAAGCTATGGTATGAACTGGACAAACTCAATCGCATGCTTGCTGAGATGCCGTTAACCCAAATATCCGCCCGCCTGTTCCTGACCATTCCCGTGGTGGCTGTATTAACATTAAAACAAACCTATGACTCTTTTGCAGGGATCAGGCCGAACCAGCCGGTCGACTGCTGTGCCGTTGTTTACGATCAATTTTCAACCATAGAACAGGCAACCAGTATTTTTGGCCTGGGGGATCATGTGTGGCTCATTGCTTTCATTGTGCTTAACATACTGCTTTTAATTGTGTCAGTGGCCTTAAGCGTTTCAAGGATTGACCGTCCCTGGGAAAGACCCGCACTGGCCGTCATCACCTGGCTGTGGCTGCCGGTGGCAGCACTGATACTGGTCAATGTTCTGTCAGCCTATCACTATGAAGTGCTTCACCACCATTGCCCATGGTGCCTGTTCCTTCCCGAACATCATATGGTTGGTTATCCGCTTTATGGCGGAATGACCCTTATAGGAATGGAGGGGGTTACACTCTTCATACTTCCTATTTTAGTGAAACACGACACCGGCATTTACCGGATCGCAGTGAATCTTGGCCGCCAGGCAGCAAAAAAAATCGCCATAGCACAACTTCTTTTTCTGATTATAGCCGTTCTGCCGGCCATTATCTGGCGGCTGCGCTATGGTGTATGGATGTCTGGATGAAGCACCTACGGCTGGCATGTAGATCCATACTATGCCCGCTCAGAATACAAGGAACAACCAAAACTTAAACGAATAAGGATAAATCGTGTAAGGAACAAACCACGATTCCATCCGATTATTGAACAAGTCCGGCCATGAATCAGGTTGTTTCAATATATGAAAAATATCCTTCCGGGTAGAGGCATCGGTTGCCCGACGCCTCTACCCGGAAATAAAATTCTTTAAAATCAGATTCTGATACTCGATGATCCAGTTTTTTTGAGGGAAGAACAGGTAATCAGTATTGAAAAATGCAAAGGCTGGTCAAGTCGATGCTATAATACCAATTTTCCAAACTGATATCTCACTCATCGGTTGGCCAGCCTTCAATGAGCAGAGTAAAATAAATGTTATTTGAATACAATAGTTCAATTGCAGTATAACACCTCATTTATGAAAATAAGGAATGAGGCGGATGTGTTAATAAATAAGCTGTTGCCGTTTGTTGAAAAGTATACTGATTCACTGAATACTGAATTAACACAGTCATCCCCAGGAATGACCTTAAGCAAATCACAAAAATTCTGGCTGGGTTTCTGCATCACTGGAATCATCTTGACCAGCAGCATCAATTGGGCTGCTTTTTCACGTATCAGTGTGGGATTGTATAAAACTACAGCTCTTTCCTGGATGTTTCGCCATTCTAAAATTGCTTGGGAGCATCTGTTTCATCTCAGCCTTAAAATTATTTTCAAAGTATATGGCATTACCAAAGGTGTTGTCAGTATTGATGATTCCGATAAAAAGCGTAGTAAATGCACAACAAAAATTTTTGGAGTCCACAAAATAAAAGACAAATCAACGGGTGGTTTTTGCATGGGGCAAGGCTTAGTATTTTTGGTGTTGATAACACCAAAACTCAGCTTTCCAATTGGCTACGCCTTTCATATTCCTGATCCAAAAATCAGCGAATGGACCAAGGAGGATAAAAGATTAAAAAGGCTGGCGTACCAAAATCAGAACGCCCAAAAAAACCGGTGCGCTCAGAAGAATATCCTACCATTCCAATGATTGCCAAGGCTCTTTTAAAAATATTTGTAGAGAAACACCCGGAAATAAAAATAGAAGCGATTGTTGCAGATGCCTTATATGGGAATGCTGAGTTCATGGATGAAGCGTCTAAAATTGCAGGAAACGCCCAAGTTATCAGCCAAATAAGGTACAATCAAAATATTTTACTCAAGAGCGATAAAAATCAGTTGAAACATATTTTAAAAATATTCAACCAATTCAAAAGACCATACATGTACGTGGAGGTAAAGAGGTTGTTGTACTCATTAAAAGTGCCAGAATACATGTGTGTGCTCATAAGAAAAAAAAAAGATTTGTCATTGCAATAAAATACATTGGAGAAAAGGACTATCGGTATCTTGCCGCTTCGGATCTGACCTGGCGATATCCTGATATCATAGACGCATTTACACTCAGATGGTTAGTAGAGGTTTTTATTCAAGACCATAAGACGAATGAAGGCTGGGGAAATTTGACCAAACAACCTGATGAAGACGGGTCTTACAGAAGTTTGACCCTGAGTCTGTTGGTTGATCATTGTCTCCTGCTTCATCCTGACCAGGTGGCCTCGATAAATAACAAACTGCACGCAAGAACTGTTGGCAGCCTATGTGACACCGTCAAAGTTGACTGCATCTTATCCTTTGTCGAACAAATCATTCATAGTGATGACCCAGAATCCCATTTCAAGCAGATCTCGGTATTTTTAAAAGAGCATTTTGTAAAGGCAAACGATTCTCAAAAGCACATGAATCTAAATTCTTGGGGGAATTATCAATCCGCCCCATCATTAAAATACAAAGCATTCTGTTAGCATGGGGATAATAACTGCCAGCGAGGTCTCATGTCAATTTTTAAAAACTGGATCATCGAGTGATATGATTATACTATTTCCTAAATATATTCTTCAATTTGTTTTTTCTATTTTTGGGAATTAATATGGCTCATTTCCCAGGACAATTGGTCTGTTTATCTATATTCACCTTCATTACTCAACTTTCGGAGGAGTAAATTTACACCCCCAATAATTCCTCAGGCCTACTTGAAAAACCGAAATACTTGAGAGCTTGGCCCATTACCTGATCAAGCATCACTTGAACCATACGCTCGGTAAAATTAAATAATTGCCGAATATTTACCAAAGCTAAACGCATGATCCGCTCCAAAGAAACCATAAAAGACAAATTGGTCATCTCATCGTTACAGGCCCTGAAGAGCTCCCCGAATGATCTCTGATCCATACATTGCCGCTGATAAAGGCTGAGAATATTATACCTGGCAATAACCAGAGATGTATGGCCCACAAGGCCATCGTAATTTCGAATTTGTATTTCCTTCACCAATTTTAAGTGCTGTTTGCACATTTTGAAAAAGACCTCTATATCCCAACGTTTGCCGTACAGACGAATGATTTCTTCATTAGGAAGGGCCAAATCTGTCGACAGGAGTGCAAGCCAGCCACGTTTTTTATCACAGGGAACAAAAATGATTTTTGCCTGCTTGCCGTTGGAAAGAGTAACAATAGCTTGGGCTTTGACTTTTGCTCTTCCTCGTTTTTTCTTCAATTTTCCATAGAGTTCGGACAGCCTAAGCTTTTTGCCTTGATATTCATAAAGCCATTTTGGATGATCTTTCAGCATGCATATGACGTGTATGTATTCCCGCAAATTTGCGATTGCTGACGGCATCGAAAACCAACTGTCCATTAAAATATACTTAGCCCGGACACCCATATCAAGGGCTCTTTTTACCATCGGTACGAGATGGGCTGTGGTTTTGTAACCGCTTCCTGGCGGCGATGATATCCGCAGGTCCTTTTATCAATATCAGGATTTATTTCATTGTATCGATTCTTTTTGTCTACAGATGATAAAAGGGCAAAATCAAGTCCAAGAAAACTGTTACCGTCAGACCAGCCAAGAGTCAGCATCCGGAATCCTTTGATGTACTTCATATCTGTATGATCAAACACCCGGGATAAAAGCTCGACTTTTTAGAACGGTTTCTGCTATAGGTAGAATCGTCGAAGATAAGAACTTCTTCAGAAGAATCATCAAGGAGCTTTCTGATGATAAAATAAATTCGGCGGCAGAGCTGAAGGGTAAACCGCCGCCAGTTATATGTTGGAGAGTTCAAAAATTGTAAGCGGCGTCCTTATCGACCTCAACTTTTTATTTTTCACAATGCCCTGGTATAAATTCTTGTTGTGAAATGCCAAGTTAAATAGGGCTGTGAAAATGGCAAGCGGTGAGGCTCCTTTGGTTTTAACGATTCCTGATTGATTCAATAACTTACCAATTTTGAATTTTGTAAAATAATCATTGAGTACGCCGATTTGTTCTGAATTTGTCATTTGATTTTCTACGTTGGTAAGGGTAGTATTCATTTTGGCGAATTTCCTTTGTATGAAATGTTTGTTTAGTGGTAAACAAAGCGTATCATATAAAGTGAAATTCGTCAATTTAAATAATAAAATCAGTTTGTTGTGTTTTTATTCACTATCATTTTTAATCACCGAAAGTTGAGTTCATTATAATCTGTGTTTGCGGCATTGCTGGTGCAGTCTGCAAGGCTCAAGGCTGCACAGCCCACAGCCCCCCCCCTAAGAAAACGGAATTTTTTCCGGTTTATGACCTGATCAAACCCAATGTGATATTCTGGTCCAATGTATTTACCCAATACACCCAGAGTCGAAGAAGATATTATCAACGCAATGCATCGGTGCTGGCCATGAAGTTACAATTTCTTTGCTCGCCTCCGGCGCTGCTGATTTTGAAAAAAAAATTATTTTCCAGCAACATAAAAAAAGAAAAGGAACAATGGCGGTTACCCAAATGTTGTACACGGAAGCTATATCAAGAATGAAACCTGGTGACGTTATCACTTTTGGTGGTAAGGGCGAATCTTCTGAAACTATTAAATTTTCCACATTTTTTGATGTGTCTCACGTTGGTGTTATTCTCCTTTAATGAACTTATTACCAACTGAAAGAAGATACGAATAAAAAAATTAAGCGTTACAAATACAGCGAATCCTTCTCATTGGAATATATAGGGCACTAACAAGGTAGAGCTGAGCAGATCGGCCGTTGGTGCGAATAGAACCGACTACAAGATTGTATATGCGACTTGACGAAAAACTGGATCATCGCGTAAAAACCCGCGCGTAAGCGCGCTAAGTTCTCTTTCTGAAATGTATAGAATTAATAGTATATAGCACAACATAATTATTGTAATAATTTAAGGTTTAAACCTCTATCAGGAGTAAAAATTAATGAAATCGTCGAGCATTGCCAAAAAAATATGGTTCAGCCTGGGCATCCTGATCATAGGGTATCTTATATCCATGGTCGCCGGGTTTTACCTGGGGTTAAAAATAGAAAATAAACTAATCGTGGCCTCTGATGCACTTTTTCCGGCAACTATGCACAGCAACACAGCCTTGAACTCCTTTGAAAAACAGATAAAAGGCTATAATGATGCCATCCTCATGGGGGAAGAATCCATTTTCGCCATGACCCGAGAAAAAGCGGATGAAGTCCGTGCCAGCCTTGAATCCGTAATTGAAATGCCCGACATCAGCGAACCCCTTAAAACAGATATGCAGCAGACCATCAAAGAACTGGCAGCATTTACCCATACGGCCCAGTCCTATTATGGTGCTGTCAGCCGGGAAGAAGCTGAAATGGATGCTGAAAAAATGGGTGCGTTAGCGGCCCAAACCCAGGTGATTCAGAAACAACTCACCCAGTACAAAACCGAACTGACACAAGCCCTCAAGGACAATCTAACCCATATCGGCGAATCATCAAAAGACCAGAGGATGATGAACATCTGGTTGTTTCTTGCCGTGGTTATCGTATCCGTGGTCAGTGCCTGGTTAATCATCACCCGGGCGGTGATCGGCCCAATCAAAAACACCGTTACCATGCTCCAGAACATTGAAGGGGATCTGACCAAACGTCTTGATATCAAAAATAAAGACGAAATGGGTGATGTCGCCAATGGTTCAACACCTTTATTGAGAACCTCCAGTCCATCATCACTGAATTTGCAAAGAATGCCACCGTCCTGAATACGGCCTCAGATACCCTGGTCAACCTTTCCGCCCATATGACCGAAGAATCCCAGGGGCTTTCGAACAAATCCAATACAGCCTCCTCCGCAGTCCAAGAAATGAGCGAAAACCTTAACTCAATGGCTGCTGCCATGGAAGAAACCAGTGCCAACACTACAATGGTGGCATCTGCTGCAGAAGAGATGAACGCCACCATTAACAATATCGCCAAAAATACAGACCAGGTCAAAACCATTTCCAATACAGCTGTTAGCCAGACTCAGAATGCCTCAAACAAAATGAAGGAACTGGCCTCCTCTGTCAAAGCCATCGGCATAGTCACAGAGGCGATCACCGATATCTCTGAGCAGATAAATCTTCTAGCCCTGAATGCCACCATTGAGGCTGCCCGGGCCGGTAGTGCAGGCAAGGGATTTGCCGTCGTGGCCAACGAAATAAAAGAGCTGGCCCTGCAGACCGCTAAATCCAGCGCAGATATCAAGAGCCAGGTTCTCGAAATCCAGCAGACCACAGATTCTACCGGTTCTGAAATCGACCAGATTACACAGGTGATCGCTACTATCAATGAAAATATAGACACTATTGCTCTGGCCGTGGGGGAACAATCCGAAACCACCCGGAACATTGCAGACAACATTGCCCAGGCATCCCAGGGCATCCAAGAAGTCAATGAAAACGTAAACCAGAATTCCACCTCTGCTGCTGAGATTAACAATATTATCCACGAGGTGAATCAATCTGGAACCGAAATTTCAGGCAATTCCGAAAAGGTAAACCTTAATGCCCAGGATTTAAAGAAAATAGCTGATGTGCTTAATGGGATTGTCAGTCGGTTTAAAATTTAGAATCCAACCTTTAAGACCCGAAGATATAAAATTAAAAATAATTTTTCCCGGATTCCTTGGGTGAATAATCCGGGATGTCAAAACTGCCTTTTTTATCCCTTTCTGCCCAGGCATGATACAGCAGAAAAAACGGGCAGCCCACTACAACTAAAACTAAAATCATGCAAAAAAAGGAGAGCAAAGAATGAAAAAAAACGTGAATGGTTGATCCTCATCACCATGGCGCTGCTCATGATGATCCCCATGTTAGCAGCGTCCCCAGCCCGGGCCGGCGGTGTAAAGGTCATTACCAGTTCAAGTACGCCTGTGGATTCCATTGACCAGGCCGATGTAAAAAAAATTTTCCTAGGTAAAACCAAATCCTGGCCCGATGGAAATCCAGTTGAATTTGTAGTGCTTAAGTCCGGTGACGTCCACGAAAATTTCCTTAAATCCTACGTCAAAAAGAGCGCATCCCAGTTTAAAACCTACTGGAAAAAACAGGTGTTTACAGGTAAGGGAAAAAACCCCACAAGTTTTGGTTCTGAAAACGAACTGTTGGCCTATGTGACTGGGAAAACCGGGGTAATCGGATATGTTTCCGCCGAAACAGACACGGCCGATGCAAAAATATTAAGTGAACAATAAGGAGATGTATATAAAATGAAAAAAAAAATTATCGGAATTGCTGCAGCAATTATTTTAGCAGGCACCTGCCTGATTACCACCAGCTCATTTGCAGTGGAACTGGGAGGCGTGGATATACATGGGTTTATATCCCAGGGATTTATCATAAGTGATGAATATAATTACCTAGCCCACAATTCCACAGACGGCAGTTTTGAGTATAATGAAGTGGGAATCAATTTTTCAAAAGAATTGACCGAGCAGCTCCGTCTGGGCATCCAACTCTTTTCAAGGGATATTGGGGATGCCGGAAATAACAAGGTCACCATTGACTGGGCCTATGGTGATTATCGATTCAAGGACTGGCTGGGGTTCCGGGCCGGCCGGATAAAACTCCCTTTGGGCCTTTATAATGAAACCCGTGATATTGACATGCTCAGAACCAATATTGTCATTCCCCAGTCCATTTATCCCGACCTACTCCGGGATACGGTTATTGCTGCCAACGGCGTCAGCCTGTACGGAACTATTGATTTATCCTCTGTAGGAAGCTTGGAATACCAGGCCATTGCAGGTCAGGTCAACATTGACAATGACAGCGGATTTGAAAAATATTTCGAGCACCGCACCGATGATTTCGGTACTGTCGTTACTGGTGACTCAGACTCGGACATCACCTATTCAGGGGCCCTGCGCTGAAACACCCCCCTGGAAGGACTCATCATAGGCCTTTCCGCTTTGCAAAGTACCGTTGACACCCCTATGGACGCTTATTTTGGATTTAGTTTTTCGGGAAATACTGAATCAGAAAATACCTTTTATACCGCCAGTATTGAATATACCTGGGAAAATCTTGTAGTCGCCGCCGAATACCAGCGTTATGAAACCGATTCTATCGTGAGCAACTCTAGCGTGACCTTGCCGGAGCTCTCCACTACCAGCGAAGGATATTATCTGTCCGCCTCCTACAGGTTCACGGACCTATTCTCACTTGGAGCCTATTATTCAGTATTTTACGCGGATAAAAACGATAGGGACGGTGATGACCTTGCTGTCAGGAGCGATGCCTGGGAAAAGGATTTTGCCCTGTCCCTTCGGTTTGACATCAACGAGTATATGATATTCAAAATAGAAGGCCACATGGTCGATGGAACTGCAAGGGTTATTCGTGCCGATGATAACGCGGGTACCGATGAAGATTTTACCTATGGCGTTGCCAAAGTAACCTTCAGCTTCTAGACCATAAAATCATACCGGACTCTATCCATCCAGTGCGGTTACACCGGGCGGGTTTCATAAAAGACCAGTGAACCCACCCGGTTTCTTTTAAAACAAGATTAATCTTAACAATCCGATTTAACTCTAAAAAATACATTCATAATTTTTAGTAAGGGGGATCACATCCCATGCTTTTTTTTCAGGCCCCGGAATTGGTCATAGGATATTCCAAGGTTTGCTGCGGCCTGTTTCTGGTTAAACCGAGCCTCGGTCAGGGCCTGGGATAAGCGGAAGCGTTCAAGGGCAAGCACGGCCTTTTTCAGCGGCAAACCAGCCAGTTCCGCCAATGGCAGGACAGCATATTCATCGGGGTCCAGTGCCTTTTCTGTATCCCGGATTGACTTTCTATCAGCAGACACATCAGCTGCCCGGCTTTCAGCTCGTCCGACTGATGGCGTCCCGGGCCCAGGCCCGGGCAAAGGTCCGTATGGTGACACAAACGGTGAAAAACCAATTCGGGTAATGACCTGGCCGTTTGTTTTATACACAGCGCGTTCCACCACATTTTTCAATTCCCGGACATTACCGGGC
Organism: Desulfobacter hydrogenophilus; assembly: GCF_004319545.1. NCBI lineage: Bacteria > Pseudomonadati > Thermodesulfobacteriota > Desulfobacteria > Desulfobacterales > Desulfobacteraceae > Desulfobacter > Desulfobacter hydrogenophilus. Next base: position 96,177 of record NZ_CP036313.1, read on the forward strand.
CACGCATGGGATTCAAGGTCCTGAACCGCTTTTTTCCCAAATTCCGGCACTTGATCAAATCCCAGTTCAAAGGCCATGCGTCCGGCAAAATGATTGGCAAGCAGCATGACATCGCCTTTGCGCACCCGCAACGGGGGGACATAAATCACCTCAAAAGAGAGACGGTCCAAAAGATCCTGTTTAAAATGGCCAAGCCGGGCCATTTGTGCCAAATCCACATTGGCAGCCCCCACGATGCGAACATCGGTATGGACAGGCTTAACTGCCCCCACCCGCTCAAACCGGCCGTATTCCACCACCCGAAGAATCTTTTCCTGGACTTCCATGGGGATATTTCCGATTTCATCCAGAAACAGGGTACCGCCGTCGGCCTGTTCAAACCGCCCGATGCGGCGGGTACCGGCCCCGGTAAACGCACCTTTTTCATATCCGAAAAGCTCGGATTCGATCAGGGTAGCGGTTAGGGCAGCGCAGTTCAGCGTAACAAAAGGCTTTTGCCAACGCCGGGATAAAAAATGCAGCCGCGCGGAAGCCAGTTCCTTGCCCGTGCCGCGCTCTCCTAAAATCAATACAGGCCGGTCAATGGGCGCTACCCGGGAGATCTGCTCTTGAAAATTTAAAAACGCCTCGGACTGCCCCAGAGCCTCGGACATACTCACAGACCCGGTACTGTTATCCATGGAATCGGTATATGCCAACCCCACCCCCCCTGTTAATAGTTAATTTAACCAAATTTTAGTAATTTATACTATATCACGACCAATATCACCACTCAAAAATTTTTTATAAAAAAATATAACCAACCGAAACTCAAGGTAAATATGACAATAACACCTTGTGGCACATTTTCTGCTTTAATAAAATTCAAAAACCGAGAGTAGAAAAAGTCAAATAACTTATAAAAGGAGAATAAAAATGGGTATTTTTACACGCTTCAGAGACATTGTATCTTCAAACATCAACGCCATGTTAGACAAGGCCGAAGATCCTGAAAAGATGATTAAGCTCATGATCCGGGAAATGGAAGACACCCTGATTGAGCTTAAATCATCCTGTGCCGGCACCATTGCCAATCATAAAAAAGTGGAACGTTTAGGGCAGGATGTCAGGGAAAAAGAGGCATTCTGGAACGAAAAAGCAGAACTGGCAGTAACCAAAGGACGTGATGATCTCGCCCGCCAGGCCCTGATGGAAAGACGCAGATTCAGCCAGCGTTTGGACGCTGTGGAAACAGAACTTGTTGACCTTTCAGCCATGGTGGATCAGTACAAAAACGACATCACGGAACTTGAAAACAAGCTGAAATCTGCCCGGGAAAAACAGCGCATGCTGGTCCAGAGGCATATCCGTGCCCAGCATAAAAAACGGGCCAGACAGGAAATCCGCAGGGCAGACTCCACCGAAGTAATCAAAAAATTCGAAGAAATGGAAAATCATATTGAACGTATGGAAGCCGAAGCCGACCTAGTTGATTTTGGCAGACGATCCAGCCTTGAGACTGCCTTTGATGACCTCGCAGCTGACGAGGAGATCGAAAATGAACTCAATATATTGAAATCCTCCCAATCCGGCGCAATTAATGATACAAAATCCTGAGCCTAACTTTGACAATTCCAAAGGAGGAATATGAGCAGCATATTCATTGCAATCATCAATGTCGGCGGGTCAATACTTGCCTTGGTTATTCTGGGAATAATCATCATCGCCATTATCCGGGCAGCCAGAACCGGAGGGCTTTCAAAAAATGATAAAGACTCCCGGGACGAAGAGACAAGAATGATCCAAGACATATACAATGCCCTGCCAAAAATGGAGGAGCGGATTGAAGCCCTTGAAACCATCCTCATTGAACGTGGGCACCAAAACCGTTAACGGCTGTTTTCAACACGCCTGAAAGGATAAAAAATGAGATACCATAAAAACCGTTATCGCCGTGCAGGTGCAGGCATGGGGGGGGGGACAAAATATGGCGGATTCCGTCAGAGAATGGACCGCCTGACTGCATCCGAGGGCTTCTACCGCTCCAGGCGAGGCATTATCTTCGGCGTTTGCCGGGGCTTGGCAGAACATTTCAATTTTTCAGTATTCTGGACCCGGGTTGTTGTACTTGTCCTGTTTTTATTCACTGGATTCTGGCCCGTCGGCGTCCTTTATTTTGTTGCAGGGCTTCTGCTGAACCCTGCGCCTGTCATTCCGCTGGAAAATGAAAGTGACGAAGAATTTTATCAGTCCTATACCCGATCAAGATCCTCGGCCATCCAGCGGATTAAAAAAAAATTTGACAATATTGACCGTCGGATTCAGCGCATGGAAGATACGGTTACATCAAAAGAATTTGATTTTAAGTAAAAATAGTGTTAGGTCAAGGGCGGAACAATAAAACGTATTGTTCTTTTCCTTTTTTTCGCCTGCCCGGCAACGGGCAGGCGTTTTTTTATGCATCAAAAATTTAATCGTTTACAAAACTGTGCCCGATATTCCACGAGTCAATCACGATTTCCCTGATTTTAGGCCGAATCAGTACTCTACTCTACCCAATTTGACACTACCTGTTCGCGAATCAATCCCGCTATCGGGGGGATCAGCCGACTTGTCTGGGCCTATCCGAAGGCCTATGCTGAATCGCGCAGTACGGACCCTTATGCTGCGTGGTGTGGGAGGGAGGAACCGCAAGGCTCCTCCCCTATCCCGATCGGTTTTGGTGTTTGAATTAGAAGTCAAACAGCTCACCTAAAAAACCACCTTCTTTTTCTTTTTATGGTATTCATAATCTCGTGAATCCTGTGAATATTGTTTTGACCTGCTCTCATCATGCATAGATTTTTGTTGTGGTGATGCCGCACTGGAGCGTTCGATTCTTTTATTCAGTTCACCACGATCTAACCAGACGCTTCGGCATTCCGGACAATAATCAATGTCTATACCTTGGCGATAGAAAATCGTGGTCTGTCCCCAATTTTTCAATTTTTCCCAATTTTTCTTTATTGACTCCATTGGGGTTGAACGTAGCATTTACTTAAAATTAGCCTGGAAATTATAATGACCATATCCGGTAATCAATTAGTTCTGAAATCTTCGGATACAGATCTGCGCTTCATGGCACCAATGATATCGCTATTGAGAATTCTTTGTATAGAATAGCCAATAAGTCACAGTTATTTCTGCCCAACTTATTTAATCTGCGGTCCTAAGGCCCTATACCGTAGATGATCGGAAGCAACCAGGAAAGCGTGATCCACATTATCAGGACCAGTGGCACTCCAATCCGAAGAAAGTCATTGAAGTGGTATTTTCCTGCGTTCATGACGAGCAGATTGGTCTTGTAGGCCATGGGGGTGGCATAGCTCATATTTGCACCAAACAGTACCGCAAGGACAAACGGTTCGGGTGGTTGCCCCATTTGGGTAGCAATGGAAACGGCGATGGGGGTGCCAATGACCGCTGCTGCGTTGTTGGAAACGATGTTGGTAAGAATGCCTATCAAAAGCATCAACCCGCTGATCACGAAAGTCGGCGAAGTGTCCCCTGCCAGAGTCACAAAAATTTGTGCCAGGTAATCCGCACCGCCGGTCTTGAGCAGCGCAACTCCGATGGCAAGACTTGCGGCCACGATAAGGATGACCTGCGCATTCAGTGCATTCGTGGCATCTCGCCATTCCAGGCATCCGGTGAAGATCATCATCAGCGCTCCGAGCGGTGCGCTGATGGCGATGGGCAGAAACCCTACGGCGGCCGAAACAACAATGCCCAGCATAATGAGCAGGGCCACCGGTGCCTTCCGTTCAAAAGGCAGATCCGTCGTGGCATCGAGCACGAGAAAATCCTTTTCTTTTTTGAGACCGGCGATCTGTTCCCGGGGGCCCTGAACCAAGAGGATATCCCCGCCCTTCAGACGGATATCCCCAATTTTATCGTATAACTTTTCGGGGTGCCTGCTCGCCCTGTGTATGGCCAGCGCAATCATCCCGTACCGATCTGCGAATCGGATTCCGTTAAGAGTTCTTCCCGCAAATCGGGACCCTTCAACAAGAACAACCTCCGCGATCTGCTGATTTTCATCCTCTAACGGGTGTTCATCGTCAACAGGTGCGACCATGGCGTCATCCGCATAGAGTGTTCCCTCCAATACCTTTTCAAATTCCTTCAGACGATCGGGCGTGTCACGGATAATCAGGTGGTCGCCAGCTTTCAGTACCAGGGTGGGAAAAGGTATCAGGAAGTTGTTAAGCCCGCGTTCTACGCTCAGGACTTTCATGGACCCATCGACTTTTTTTCTGGCGTCGGCCAGTGTCATTCCTTCAATCGGGGTTCCTTCTATAACGGCAAGATGGGCGGAGAAAACCCTGAGGGAGGTGTCTGCCAGGGTGGGTTTACGCTCCGGTATAATCCGAGGCGCAACGAGCCAGAGATAAACGATGCCGACGCTTCCGGCAATGGCCGCCGGCACCATGAAATCAAACATATCCATCCGCTTTAAGCCCATGTCTGAGGCCACGGAGACTACCAGCAGATTCGTGGAGGTTCCGATGGTGGTGCACGTGCCCCCCAGCAGAGTTGCGAATCCCATGGGCATCAACACGGAAGAAGCCTTCATACCCGTACGCAGGGAAACGTTGATCAAAATAGGAAGAAACAATACGACAACGGGGACATTGTTTATGAACGCGCTGATAAATGCCCCAACCACAAGGGTCAACAGCAGGGAAAGACTCGGGCTCACCTTCCAGAGCCGTGCCATCACCCTTCCCACAGGTTCCAGCGCCCCCGTGCGGACAATTCCCTGTCCGGCGATCATCAAGGCGCAGACGGCAACCAGCGCCTCGTGTCCAAAACCCTGGAAAAAGTCCACGGCGTGTAAAACGCCCCCGTCCACCTGGAACGGAAAGAGTTCGAACCCAACAACCAGACCGATGAGCACCAGGAAACTGGAAGACTCAAGGGGTATCTTTTCACGGGTGAACAGAATCAGTGCTACGACGGCAAGGATTAGCACGGCCACGGCATGGGCATTGGGCGGCGGAGGAAGGATCATATCGTGTAACTCCATGTTATAATCATTTGCTATTTTATTATTTTTTCTAAAAGTTCTTTTGCGCGTTTTTTATATTCTTCTTCACTAATATCACCATCATCAAGTGCTTTTTTCATCCTTTTAAGTTTTTCATCTGCAATTTCTCTTTCTTCATCTGAAAAATTTTTCCATGCCTTCCATGCTTTTGAAATAGCTTCATAAGAAAAGGTTCCACCTGTAACAGCATAAACAACAATCCAACCTGTAGCTCCAATAACACCAGCAGGTGCGAATGCGGGTATACTGAGCAAAACACCAACGGCAGTTGCACCAGCTAATAACGATTTTATAAAAATATTATTTTGAATCGAAAGAGGGATGAATTTTAAGACTACTTCTTTGATTTGTTCTGCTGAAAGACGAGCCATGAAATGATCTCCTACTTATTAAGTTAATGACATTACGGTACCAACGTCAGGGTCTTTTGTGCATGGGCCTTAATGGCGGCATCTGAAAACCACCAGTACTGGACAGAACCATCCATAAAATCTTCAACCAGGTCTTTCTGGTGGGGATGAAAGGTACGGCCTGCCGCCCCGCCCGGCAACACCGCCATAAGCTTTTCATCATCCCCCATATCCGCCACAAAGCGCAGGGATGCACAATGGGTCACGGCATAGGGGGCGTCAAAATCATACCATCCCCGATACAGCGTTTCACCGGATCCGCCCATGGGCATGGGCCCTGTGCCAAACAAGGTCTTTAGTGACCCGTTACGAACAAGGGGATTAACCAACTCAAGGGTATGCAGATCCCCCCAGCGCCATTGGACAGGGTCATCGCCAAGGGCATGGGACAACTCTCTTCGGGCGGCATGGGCAGCCTGGACAAAAAGATCGGCCATGGTTTCTGTTTGACCGGCAGTGCGTACATCATCGAAAAAAAGACTATCACCGGCCAGCACAAACTGCAGGAGGCGCTCCTGCCAGTAATACCAGGCATTCAATAGCGTCCAAACCTTTTTGGGGCCCAGGTCGTCTTCAAACACAGCCAAAGCAAAATACCGATATATGGTTTGAAACACCAAAGGCCCTGGTTTTTCAGGATCATCTTTAAAATCCCAATCCGCCAGAATCTGTCCTAAATCATTTGTATCCCCGTTTGCCAGAAGAATCTGTGACATAATTGGCGCAATGCACCGGGCCATTACATTGCCTGTATCCCTCTGATATTGCCACAAATCCAAAGACGTCTGCTTGGCAGTGCCGGCCATGAGTTCCTTTAGCCTTGCATAACGAAATGACGGTGCAAAAAAGGATGAGTAATAATAGGGAAAGTCGGCGTCCACCGTTTTATTGTTGCAGGTGCCAACCCACTTTTTTACCGGGTTGATCTGCCCAGGCATCTGATCCTGGGCAATCCAGCCCTGCCAGTTGTCTGTACTGTCTTTGACCACATGGGGGAAAGTGCCGCCGCTCCTGCGCACGGGAATCCGGCCGGATGCCTGGTGGCCGATATTTCCGGAAGCGTCGGCGAACACCCAGTTAAAACAGGCTACGGCCAGGTCCTGCATGGCCCGGGAAAGATCTTCGGCATTTTTTGCCGTAAGTATATCCAACAATCCGATATCAGGCATCATGGACTCCACTGGCGCAAATCTGAGCGTAAACACCTTATTGCCGTCCAGGCCCTTGAGAACCTTAGACATCACCGGTCCCCTGCGGGTGGTCCGGATATCCAGGTCTTCTGTGCGAAAGCCGCCGGGCGCCTTCTTATCTTTAATTTTCAACCGCTCTTTAATATGCCCGAAGGCAATGGAATTGTCCCCTTCCATATAATGATCCGGATTTCCCGGATCCACGGTTTCAATATAAAGGTCCACCATGTCACCATAATTGTTGGTGGCGGACAAAGCAATGTGTTCAGTGCGCCCCACGCCCATACCCGGAATGCCGGGGATTTGAACACCAAGGGCCCGGATACCGGGGCAGATCAGTCCTGCCGGATACCAGACCCCGGGCAACATTCTTGGATCCAGGTGGGGATCACCAGACAGCACCGCAGCCCCGGTGACGGATTTTTCAGGCGCCACGGCCCAGTTATTACTGCCCACCCGCAACAGCCTGTCCCCGGCATAGGCCAAAAGCCCGGGGTCAAATGCCAGGGACAACCCAATATTCTCCCTGGGCGGCATGGCAATAAAGCCTTTGTCATCAGGATCATCCACATTGATATTCAAAGGCAGAAGCATGGCCGTTTTTTCATATCCCAGGGTATCCAGCAGCATCTGGGAAATAATCTCCGTGGTCAGGTTGGCTGCCGTGGAATATCCCATATAAAACAGTACACCAAGGCAGTCTTCCACCTGCCAGAAATCCGGTTTTATTCCGGCCAGACGAAATTCCAGAGCAAGGTCAGCCGGGCACTTTTTTATGAAGGTATTTATGCCGTCCACATAATGCTGGAACTGTTTTCGCAAGGCAGGGTTCAATATCCGGGCCTGTTTTTTCGCCATGCGTGACATTCCGATGGTGCGCATGCGGACATCCAGATCTTTGGCCTGTGCCCCTGCCAGTTCGCACATCCGTCCTTCATAATACATCCGGGTCATCTGCATCTGGAACAGCCGGTCCTGGGCCGTGACAAATCCCTGGGCAAAAAACAGGTCCCCAATATTTTCAGCATGAATATAGGCAATGCCCGAATCGTCCCGGGTTACGGTCACAGGATGGCCTAAGCCGGCAAGATTCAATTGTCCGTTATCCTGATAATCATTCAACTGCGGCAGAAAGAAAAAAAGAGTCACACAGCAGGCTATCAGTAAAGCGATGATCACACTGACACGTCGAATCCATTTCATGGCAACTCCTTGAATAATCGGTAGATTACCCCATCATATGCCCTTGGCACCGGCCATGTCAACAAAGGCGAAAATGCTTATAGCCAGCCCAGAAGCCCTGCTCCCTCCCGGGCAAGCCCCCAGGCAAAACAACACAAAAGAAATCCCAGCCCACGCATGGTCCAAACATAGGCGGCACCGGTTAAAAAACTGCGGGTCCGGGCCACCACAAAGGCCAGGGCGAGTTTGGAACCCACAAGCAGCAAGTAGAAGCCGGCCACAAATCCAATGGCACCCCCGGGATGGATCTGCCAGGCCTTGGACGCCAGGGGTGCACCAACGGTAATCCAGAACAGGTAGGGGTGGGGGCTTAAAATATTTACCAGCACCCCTTTCATAAGGGACGCTGACGCCCGGTCCGGGGATTTGGGCATCTGCCCGGCAGTTCGGATACTCGAGATGCCCATTTTCAAAACAATCACAGCCCCAGCAAGGGAAATGATCCCCAGCACCGGGTCGGACCCGGACAGGTAGAAAACCAAAAGAAAGGAGACAATTAACACAGGCAAATCAGAAATTAGCGGTGCCATGGCAACACGGATACCCGCGCTGAACCCCAAGCGAATGGTTTCACTGATGACAAGGGCCAGTAAAGGGCCTGGTGACAAACCGGCAGACAAGCCTAAAACCATTCCCATGAACAAATATTTTTCCACTTGCCGACCTCATTTTTGTTTGTCCAAAAATTTTCAGGCAATCAATGTACCAGCTATATTTCACCTTTTCCATCACAAAGACAGTGGGGCCCTAAAAATCATGCCTTGCAATCATCTGCACTATGGTTTAATTTTTGGCGCATTATTTGGTGGTTTCCATAGAGATGATTAGTACGCGGCCTGTTGCCGCTTTTTTAAAAACCTGGAATATATTATGAACACCGAACAGCAAATTTTACCCCTGTCCAGATTCAGACGCATCGTGGTCAAAGTGGGCTCAGGGGTGCTGACCCGGAAAAACAGCCTCAATCTTGATGTCATCAACAGCATCTCAAGTCAGATCTGCGCACTCCATGACCGGGGTATGGAAGTGATTCTTGTCTCTTCCGGAGCCATGGCTGCGGGCGTTAAAAAAATCGGTCTAAAAAAAAGGCCTTCGGAAACCCCTAAACGTCAAGCGGTTTCCGCCATTGGCCAGGCGGATCTGATCCATGAATGGGAAAAAGCCATGGAACACTGCGGCCGAAAAGTGGCCCAGATTCTTCTAACCCGGGGCGACCTGTGTGACCGGGGCCGGTATCTGAATGCCAGAAATACCCTGAACACACTTCTGGAATGGAAGGTGCTGCCCATTATCAATGAAAATGACACCGTGGCTGTGAAATCCCTGCAATTCGGGGATAATGACAACTTGGGCGCCATGATCACCATGTTGCTCGACGCTGATCTGATGATAAATCTCACCGATATCGGCGGTCTGTACAATAAAGATCCCCGGAGGCATGACGATGCGCAGCTTCTCAGAGAGGTGACAGCCATGGGCAGCGATATCGAGGCCATGGCCGGAGAGATAGCCGGGCCTTTGGGCACAGGGGGCATGGGCACCAAAATAAGCGCGGCCAAAAAGCTGACGTCGGCAGGCATTCCCATGATCATTGCCTGCGGCCTGGAACAGAATATCCTGGTCAAAATAATGGACAACAATTATACCGGCACCTATTTTGTCCCCAATGAACAAAAGGCCTCATCCAGAAAAAACTGGATCGGCCTGACCCTGCAGGCCAAGGGGAGGCTTACCATAGACAAAGGTGCCCAGAAAGCCGTGGTGGAAAAGGGAAAAAGCCTTTTGCCGTCAGGCATTACCCGGGTGGAAAACTATTTTGAGGTAGGCGATCCCGTGGAATTCATCACAGAGGACAAAGTGGTCCTGGGCATGGGCCTGGTCAATTACAATGCCTCGGATATTTTAAAAATCATGGGCTGCAAGACCAGCCAGATTAAGAAACGTTTAGGGTTCAGATCCTATGACGAGGTGATTCACAGGGATAATCTGATGATCACCGCTTACCCGGATGATGCTAGGTTATAATTATTTTCGGGATAAATATAAAGGAGAACCATTCTATGTCTTTAGAAAATCAAATCATTGAAATTGCCAAACAGGCCAGGGCAGCAGCCCGAATTATGGCGGCCCTGCCGACGGAACAAAAAAACAGGGCGCTTTTTGCCATTGCCCGGCAGTTGGAAAAGGATAAAGACGTCATCCAGGCGGAAAATGCAAAGGATGTGGCAGCGGCCCGGGAAAACGGATTGTCCGATGCCATGATCGACCGGCTGACCATTACGGATAAGGTATTGAACGGGATGGTTGAGGGTCTGGAATATGTGGCAGGCCTAGAAGATCCCGTGGGCACCTTATCGGACTCCTCCATCCGTCCCAACGGTATTGAAATGGCCAAAATGTGCATTCCGTTGGGGGTTATCGGCATTATCTACGAATCAAGACCCAATGTCACTGTGGATGCGGCAGGCTTGTGTCTCAAGGCGGGCAATGCCGTGATCCTGCGGGGCGGTTCCGAAGCCATTTACTCCAACCAGGCCCTGGCCCGGGCCATTGAACAGGGTATTTCCACAGAAGGTCTGCCGGCCGGTGCCGTCCAGGTGATCCCCACGTCAGACCGGGCTGCTGTGGATATCATGCTCAAACAGGAGGAATATATCGACCTGATCATCCCCCGGGGCGGCGAAGGCCTGATCCGCCATGTGGTGGCAGCCTCCAGCATCCCTGTACTCAAACATTACAAAGGGGTGTGCCACGCCTATGTGGATGATCTGTCAGACCTGGACATGGGCATCAGCATCGTAGTTAATGCAAAGGCCCAGCGGCCCGGGGTATGTAATGCCCTGGAAACCCTGCTGGTCCATGAAGGTGTGGCGCAACAATTTCTGCCCATGGCCCACAAGGCACTGGCCGATGCCGGTGTCACCCTTAAGGGGTGCCCAAAAACCTGCGAGATACTTCCCGATGCAGTCCCCGCCACCGAAGCGGACTGGCCCATGGAATACCTGGATCTGATTCTGGCAGTTAAAGTGGTTAAGGATATGGATGATGCCATGGCCCATATCGCGGCCTACGGCTCCAACCACACCGAAGCGATCATCACAACGGACCTGAACCGGTCCCGGCGCTTTATCCGGGAAGTGGACGCCTCCCTTGTCATTGTCAATGCATCCACCCGGTTCAATGACGGGGGAGAGTTGGGCCTGGGCGCTGAGATCGGCATATCCACCTCAAAGCTGCATGCTTACGGTCCCATGGGCATAAAAGAGCTGACCACCACTAAATTTGTGGCCTGGGGAAATGGACAGATTCGGTCCTGATCAGCACCGCTTCAATGTTGTTAACTTAAGCGTTGATGGCAAAAAACTGGAAACAAAAACTTGAGTGCCACTTATAAAACTTAAGATCAGGCCAGGGTAATCCGATCAAATTGTCCGGGCTGATCTTAAGTCTTCCCTGTTCAATGGCATTGCGAGCGATTTTAATCTTTTGAAATTACTTTACTTTCAACTTGCGTCTTTATACCAAATCTTAAATATTAGGATCGAATTCCAACAATATATTCAAATATCATTAATTCCGTGAATGATATGCGGTTAGATATTAAAAATATTAAAAATATACGGACAACCGGTAATCAACTTGTTACATTAAACCTGGACGGTGAATGTGCCAGTTTTATACTGCTCGTAGAACCCGAAACGCCTATAAAATAAGGATTTCCCAATCTATGGTGCAGACTTTCCCGGAGAACGGGGGGCTTCGATAACCGATGAAGACACTCTGCAGTCATACCCCGCTTCCTGATAAATCGGCAACCGGCCCGACCGTAGGTGATATCTTCAGGGAATACGGCCCTGCCTTCAGATCCTCAAACAGGCTGCATCCCCGGCAGCACAAGGTGATGTACGATATCGAGCACTGTCGGCGCGGAGAGTTCGGCACCCACTGGGAGATCTGCGACACATGCGGCCATCTTAAAAAAGGATATAACTCCTGCCGGAACCGTCACTGCCCCGGCTGCAAATAAGAATTAGGGTCGGACCAAGCAATATGATGTAAGTAACTGTTAATATGTATAAAAAACTCACAAAACTACGAAAAATAGCTCTTAGCTGTCTCATTTTGATACCAGAATGGACCTTCTAAAGAGACTATTTCATAAATTCTAAAATGGTGGGGTGGGGTCGGGCCACAGCAACCTACTGGTAATTCGGGGGACACCTTACTTAACTATTGAGGGTTATGTAAAGTGTCCTCCGAATTACTATGTTTTTGCTCCCCCCCAAAAAACATCAATCTAAGCACAAGACGGCCTTTCACGCATAGAGAGAACCGATATTTGATCCCAGCTCATGTTTGATATAGCACTCATTGATGTCACAAAAAAAGAATTTACTTAAAACGAAAAAAAATGGAGATTTTTTTATTATGAAACGAACAATCACAATTGGCTTATCACTCCTGCTGTTCGCCTTGCTATGTGCCTGCAGCCAGCAAGCTAAAAAACAACAGAACCTCGGTTCATTATTACCGAAAAGTATCGGCGAATGGCAGCAGATTCAGCTGGTCACCGGCACCGAAGCCCTGGAACAAATCAACAGCTTGCATGGCAAAGATATTATCGTAGAAGCTGGGGCCATCGGCACCTACCAGCTACCTGGAAAACGCCCCGCCATGATCTGGATATCACGCAGCAAAACCGCGGATTTGACCAGAGATCAGGCTGAGGTCATGGCAGAAAAAATGGTGAGCAATCCTCGTTCACCATTCCATGACCCAGAAACCTTTATCAGTAACAAAATCAAAGTGTATAAGTTTCTTGGGATGGGACAAGTACACTATATTTTTTGCCAGGAACAATTGGGATACTGGATTTCAGCCCTACCAGAAGATGGGGAAAAGCTGCTACTCTATTTCTTAAAAAATGGATCGTAAATTCGAATGAAATTCGGCGTAGAGTAGAGCACTGATTTAGCCGGTTTCTTTAGCCCTTTATATATTCGAGACGCCTTGCCGCACGCGGCTACTACGTGTTCCAAAGACCTTGCACCCTCAGTGCTCCCTCATCAAACAGTACATTATTTTTATAGGCATTAAGGAATCAAGCTACGGCTTTCGGTTCTTGGTTCTCGTAGCCGTATAAAAATGATTCGCGCAGCGACACCTTAAATCAGCGATTTTAGTCCATAGTGGTTGAATGTTCCTGATTATAACGAACTGATTTGGGGGGGGAGGCTATGGTTTGGATGTGGCAAAAGCCTTGAAAATTATAGCCTATTCGTATTCAAAACAGGGTTTATTATCCATTTTAACGTATTGCACCCTTCTGAAAAGTCGGTTGCTCAGTGTATGATTCCAATAGGTTATGTTTTGACCCTCAAATCCGTTATAACCAGCATAAATTTAATGCGAGGGAGATTCGACTCCTCCAAGGCCCATTTTACGAATTACTTCCTGGTAAATTGATTGATGAACTTATCATGTTCAAAGTCTAAAATGATAACATCCGTGATTGCTTGAATAGCGCATAAAGTCAAAGTGCATTATTTTACCCTTAATATTGAAAAAAAATCCCAATGTTACTATTTTTGCATCTTATAAAACAAATTGACATACAAATTATCGCGAGCTATAGTGTTACTGAATTGGTACTTTAATAAGACAAAATCATCTAATGTGGACAATTGGTAACTTTATTATGTTTGAAAATTTATCCCCCATCGCAATCGCTGAACAATTAGGAGAGCGATTAAAACAAGCGAGACTGAACGCCGATTTAACCCAGGCAGAAGTAGCAGCAAGAACGGGTTTGAATAGGAGGACGATTCTTAATGCCGAGAAAGGTAATGTTCAACTTAAAAATCTGGTTGCAATATTGGTAAGCCTTGGAATGGTAGAGCAAATCAACATGTTTATACCCATGCAGGAAATTTCCCCTGTACAATTGGCTAAACTGAAGGGAAAAAAACGACAACGCGCTTCGAAAACTCAAAAGAAAAAACGCCAAATCAGAGAAGATAAATCATTATGGTAATCGAAGTCATTAAAGTGAAATATAACGAACAGAATGTTGGTGCTGTCAGTTTCAATACTGAAACAGGTGTTGGCGCATTTGAATTTGAGTCTCGTTTTATTAAGTCCGGTATTGAACTTTCACCTATAAAAATGCCTTTATCTAAAAAAATATTTTCATTTCCGGAAAACAGTAACGAAACCTTCAAAGGCTTGCCTGGAATGATTGCCGATTCTTTACCTGATGATTTTGGTAATGCCGTGATGAATGCCTGGATAGCAAGACAAGGGAAATCACCAACAGACATCACTCCATTGCAGCGTCTTCAATACACTGGAAAGCGTGGCATGGGGGCATTAACCTATTCTCCGGCAATCCAACGAAAAAATCTGAATAGATCACAGCAAATTGAAATTCAGTCATTAGTTTTTATTGCTCAAGAAATTTTGGATAAACGGGAAAAATTCCAGGTCACACTTGGATCACAAGACAAGGAAGATAAAAAGGCGATGATGGCGCTATTATCTGTGGGTATGAGTGCTGGCGGTGCCAGGGCTAAAGCAGTTCTTGCATTTGATAATGACTTTACCCAGGTCAGGTCAGGGCAAACCACTGCACCTGAAGGATTTACGCATTTCGTGATGAAGTTTGATGGTGTCAGTGAAACCAACAAAGACAAAGAAACATTTGGTGATCCACTGGGGTATGGCACAATGGAGTATGTTTATCACCTCATGGCCAAAGCCTGCGGCATAAACATGATGCCATGCCGGCTGCTTAATGAAGGGAATAGACGCCATTTCATTACTCAACGATTTGACCGGAAAGGCAATCAGAAGATACATGTACAAACCTTAAATGGAATTGCACATGTAGATTACAAGAAGGTTGGTTCATACTCATATGAAGAGTTGTTTTCACTTGCAAGGGAGCTAAAGTTGGCTCCAGATGATGCAATACAAATATTTAAACGAATGGTGTTTAATATTATTGCACGTAATCATGATGACCATTCTAAAAATTTTGGATATATGCTTGACAGCCAAGATAAATGGCAACTGGCTCCTGCTTATGATATAGCATATAGCTACAAGCCGGGAAGCCCTTGGATCAGCAGCCATTGGATGAAACTCAATGGAAAAAGAGACAACTTTACCCGTGAAGATTTTTACAGCTTAAAAAAAATAAGCCCCATATTTACCAACCGAAAAATTGATCATATCATTGAGGAAATCACAGAGCATGTTTCACGATGGAATGACCTGGCTATCGAGCATAGTGTTCCAAAATCATTAATCAATCTCATAAGTAGTAATTTGCGACTGAAAATTTAGTGATGCCATCTTAAAAATTTAAATCCAAATGGCGAGACATCATACCAATTGCCAACAACGAACATGCTGACGGATAAACCACAGATGTTCATGTTCTAAATTGGCGCTATTTTTTAATGACATTCCAAGCGCAGCTATACAGTCATTGCCAATAATTTCGTGTCAAAGAAAAAATTGTTGTTTTGATGAAACCGCATTGACCCGGGGGGCGGGAGATGTGATTCCCGGGATGCTAATAGCCCTGGGTCATTGGTAGATCGAAAAAATAGATAACCGTTGCTTAGGACCGCGGATTAAATAAGTTGGGCAGAAATAACGCCGAATTTTGGTTCATCTACAAGGCGTATTAAAGGTTGGATAGCAGGCCTATTGGGCCTTTGATACAACGAAGTAGATGCGCCAATAGGGAAACTATTTCGTTCAAGTTATTTAATCTGCAGTCCTTAAATTCGCCCATGCTAAATTTTAAAAAGATTCATAAGCTGTTTAAGCTTATTTGCAAGATCCGCCATCTTTTCTGCATTGACAGTCATCTGGGATCCGCTGTTGGCAAGACCGGACACAGACTGATTAGTCGCATCAATCTCCTTTGCAATGCTGTTGACGGCCAGGGCGCTGCCGCTCACATTTGCGCTGACCTCCGCTATCCCATTGGAAAGCTGTGAAATATTGCTTGATATTTCCTGGGTGGTGGCCGTCTGCTCCTCAATGGCAGCGGCAATGGATCCAATCAAATCATTGCAATCGGTTATGATCGATTCCACTTCCTTAATATTGAGAACAGAAGTGTTTGTGGCGCTTTGAATCCCTGAAATCCTGGTATTAATTTCCTGGGCTGCGATGGTGGTCTGCTTTGCAAGTTCCTTGATCTCGCTTGCGACCACTGCAAAACCCTTTCCCGCATCTCCAGCCCTGGCAGCTTCTATGGTGGCGTTAAGGGCCAATAGATTTGTCTGCTCGGAGATATCGGTTATGGTATCTGTCACCTTGCCTATTTCATTAGCCGCCCCCCCCAGTTCCTTAATCTGCGATGAGGTTTCCTGTGACACGGACACAGCCTTTTCCGAGATTGTCCTGGCGGAGGCTGATTTCTGACTGATCTCATTGATCGTCGCACTCATTTGTTCAACAGCGCTGGCAATCATGGAGATATTGGCATTGGACTCTTCAATGGCCGATGCCACCGATTCCATGCCAAGATTAACCTCTTCTGCCGAAGCTGCAATAGTCTGAATTCTTGAAGATGCTGATGTGGTTTCTACTGACACGGCCTTGGTGATATCCAGCATTGTGCCGGAGGATTCATCCACCTTGGCGCTATAGCTGGTCGCATTGGCGATAATGCTGCTCAGCTTATCCAGGAAGGTATTAAAAGCCGTTGCAAGGATGCCTATTTCATCACTGGTGGTCACCTCAATCCGCTTGGTAAGATCCCCTTCTCCCTGGGAAATGTCTTCCAAAGTAGCAACCGTTTCTTTTACCGGTTTCAATATCTTGTTAATGAAAAAGGACAAAACCAACACCAAAACCACAATACAGATCAGGGTCATGAGGGTATTAACGGTTTGGATTTTCCCCAGCCCCTTGCCCAGCTCCTTTTTGGGAATCTCAAATACAATTTTCCAATTGGAGGCGGGAATTATTTTAAAGACCACCAGTTTTTCAATGCCCTTCTCGTCAATATATTCTTTGGTTCCCTTTTCCTCGGTCAGGAGGGCCTGGACGATCTCTTTTTGAAACCCTTGATCAGGTATGTTCTTGATATTTTTTATGGTGAAAACATAGTTTTCGGACGGATGGGCCTGAATACTTCCGTCCTGGGAAATAAGAAAGGCAGTACTGTTTTCGCTTAGCTTGGTTGTGCTCAATTGTTCGGAAAGGGCTGTGAGGTTGATGCCGGCGCCTGCCACACCAATTGGATTGTCAACAGGCCCGACAAGCAAATTGATAAAGGCCATGAGGGTTTTGGCTTTTTCTGCAGTATCAATATTGATGGCAAGCTTTGTCTTGCTTTTCAAGGTGTCGAAAAACCAGCTGTCCCTAGGGTTATCTGCGCTCACAGTCTTAAAGAGCCCATCACTGGTATAGTAGTTCTTGGAATTGGCCGATACCAGAAAAACAAAATCCATATCATTCTTCTTCACTTCCTTAAAAAAGGATATGGCCTGGTTCATGCCCTCTTTTTTTTCGCCATCCTTGATCCACTGAATAATATGAGGATTGTCTGCAATCAGCCGGGCGATACTCAAAGATTTATCCATTTTCTTTTCAAAGGTTTCAGCAATATAGTTCACGCTGGCAGGCGCTTCTCTGTTCACAATTCTATCATATATAATAGCAAATGAAATTTTGGCGCTGATATATCCGGATACCAGCATTAGGGCAATAACAAAAATCGTCACGCTAAACAGTAACTTTGCCTTAATGTTTAACTTTTTAGGCATTATTTTTCTCCTTTTCATAATGGATATGGGAGACCTTGTTATCTTGTCCTCCTCGCATCCCCTCCTCTATACCGGTTTATCCCGGCGCTTTCGGTCTATCCCCTATTTTTCTATTTTTGGTCTCCTATTTTTGGTCACCCTCTTCGCCGCGAATTATCACTGACACAACAGAATCAAAGCTTATTGGAAGCCCACCCGTTATCCCAATCTTCCAAAATTAAAAGACAAACAGTTATCGGGATCAAATATCTGAGTCATCTATTAGGCAAATAAACCTGGCCGGGCAACAAAAGAATACGGACTGGCTAATTATAAAACTACAACATTACAATGTTCATGCTTGACAAGACCTGCGCAATGCCCTACCAGATACCTGTAATTGAGTTATTCACCAGCCAAAGGAGTTTTTTATGGTTCATCAGCCGGACACCCTGAGAAAAGAGGTCCTTCAAAGTGACTGCTGGGATCTGTCACCCATGTTTCAAACCACCGAGGCGTGGGAAGCGCGTTCCCAGGCACTGGAAAAGAAATTGCCCACCTATGACGATTTCAAAGGGACCCTTGCCCAGGGGCCTGATGCGCTTTTAGCCTGCATTGAATTCGACCACAGTGTCGGGCGAGAAATGGCGTTTCTATATACATTTGCCCACCTGAAAAACGATGAAGATAAAACCCAGTCGGACAACGAGGGGCTTTTCCAACGTGCCTCCAATCTTTACACCCGCATCGGGGAGGCCTCAAGCTTTATTTCGCCTGAAATCCAGGCCATACCCTCTGACCAGCTGACAGCGTATCTTAATAAAGAAGCGTTTAAACCATACCGGTTTTACCTGGAACAAATGATCAGGTACATTCCCCATACCAGGACTGCCGAAATAGAACAGCTGATGGCAATGGCCGGCGAAAGCCTGGGCGCGCCCCAAAGAATTTTCTCCCAGCTGGATAATGCAGATCTTAATTTTGATACGATAAAGCATCCCGCAGGCGATGTGCTTCCGTTGACCCATGGAAACTTTATTACTTTTCAAGGACATAAAGACAGAACTTTTCGCAAAACAGTCTTTGATCAATATTACCAGACCTACCATGACCACAGACACACCATTGCCGCGACTTTAGCCACCTCAGTAAAAAAAGATCTGTTCTGGGCCAGGGCGAGGCATTTTGATTCGGCACGAAAGGCTGCCCTGTTTGCGGACAATGTTCCGGAAAATGTCTACGACGACCTGATTATCAATGTTAAAAAAGCTTTTTCGTCCCTTCACCAATACCTTGATTTCAGGAAACAGGCCCTGGGCGTTGACGAACTGCACATGTACGACACCTATGTGCAGCTTGTTCCTGATATTGACTTTCACATGGACTATGAACAGGCGGTTGCGACCTGCATTGAGGCGCTTGCACCCTTAGGCCAAGACTATTGTGGCACCTTGGAGCAGGGCCTTCTCAAGGGCTGGGTGGACAGATACGAAAACAAAGGCAAGCGAAGCGGGGCCTACTCTTCGGGATGTTACGATTCCAACCCCTATATCTTGCTCAACTATGATCCCAATTCCATTAACAGCCTCTTCACGCTGATTCACGAGGCCGGGCATTCCATGCACACCTTTCTTGCCAACAAAGCCCAGCCCTACCCCACCCACGGCTACACGATTTTTGTGGCAGAGGTGGCCTCAACCCTTAATGAGGCACTTTTGGCCCGGCATCTTCTGGAAAAATACAGGGATGACCCCAGAATGAAAGCCTACATACTGAACCGGGAAATCGACAATATCCGGGGCACATTTTTCCGCCAGACCATGTTTGCCGAATTTGAACATATCATCCATGGGTTGGCTGGTGGAAACCAGGCCCTGACCATTGACACCTTCACATCCGTATACAAAAATCTTTTATCCGTATATTTCGGCGATAAAATGGTCATTGACGAAGCCCTTACCCTGGAATGCCTGCGCATCCCCCATTTTTATTCTTCCTTTTATGTTTATAAATATGCCACGGGCCTAGCGGCAGCGCTTGCCATTGCCCAGCGGATAACAGACAAGGGCAAGCCTGCTGTGAATGATTACCTTGCCTTTCTCAAGCTTGGGGGCTCCATGTTTCCCATTGATGAACTCAGGGTGGCGGGTGTGGACATGGCAACCATTTCCCCTGTGCAAGCGGCGGCATCCCATTTTGAATCACGAATCAGCGAACTGGAAACCCTGTGGCAGTCCATTTAGCACCCACCATAGAACCCATTGGAGTGATCCATAGCTGTTTCAAGGAAAAATTCGGCATCCCCCGGCAGCCCAACCTTGCGGACAAGGCACCGGGAATGCTGAAATTTTTTCCTGAATTTGCAAGGCCCGAGGCTGTCAGAGGTCTTGAACAATTTTCCCATATCTGGATAATTTTCGTTTTTCACAGGGCCGTGAAAAAGGATGGGAAATGGTCTGCCATGGTGCGCCCTCCCCGCCTTGGGGGAAATAAAAAGGTGGGCGTATTTGCCTCGCGTTCCCCTTTCCGGCCCAACCCCATTGGTATGTCCTGTGTCCGGCTTGAAGATATTGAAGCTACGGCCAAAGGACCGGTCCTTCATCTGACCGGCGTGGATCTTCTGGATCAGACACCTGTTCTGGATATCAAACCCTATCTGCCCTATTCAGATCGACTGGACACTGCCCGGGACGGTTTTGCACCGGCACCGGACAATAAGACGTGCCAAGTCAATTTTTCCAGCACAGCCGCGACCCAGATCCGGGAAAGGGAAAAAACCATCCCCAATCTGCTGCCCATCATTACCCAGGTGCTGGAAAATGATCCCCGGCCCGCTTATAGCAATGCCCAGTTTTCCAGTAGAAAAGGAGACACCGGGGCTGATGGGCTGGATAAAGAGCGTGTATATGGAATTCGGCTGTTTGACTTTGATCTCAAATGGCAGGCAGCAGGAAATAAAATCCGGGTGCTTTGCCTGGACCCGGCCTCAGATTAAGGACTCTCCCTAAGGGACTCAAAAAAAATAATCGAAACACGAACAGGAGAAAAACTTTATGAAACTACGAAAAATCACCTCGTTGACCATGTTTTTATCTTTTCTGCTGCTGATCGTGACCAGCATTGTCCTCTATGTTGTTCCCCATGGACGGATTGCCTACTGGTCTGACTGGCGCTTTATGGGATTAACCAAAACCCTTTGGGGCGATGTTCATATCAACCTTGGCGTTTTGTTTCTCGTCTCAGGCCTTTTGCACCTGTACTACAACTGGAAACTCATAGTTACATATATGAAAAACAAGGCAAAAGAGCTTAAAATTTTTACCCCGGATTTTAATATGGCCCTTGCCCTCACGCTGATTTTCACTTTTGGGACCCTGCTTCATATTCCGCCCATGAGCACCATTCTTGATTTCAGTGCATCTTTCAAGGATGCCGGTACCCGAAAATACGGAGAACCCCCTTACGGGCACGCGGAGCTCTCCTCTTTGAAGATGTTTGCCAAACGCACGGATCTTGATCTTGACGTTATCAAACAGCAGCTTCAAAAGTCAGATATGGCATTTGATGACGAATCCTGGACCCTGCTTGACATTGCCCGGGCAAACAACTGCACCCCCAAAGATGTATATGTGGCCATGTTGCCACCCAAGACAACAGTCGATACCAAAACTTTTCCTGACCAACCCTTTCCCGGCATTGGAAGAATGCGTTTAAAGGATTTATGTACCCAGTACGACCTGGATACGGAAAAAATCATCAACGGTCTTGGTGCCAGACAGATTAACGCCGAGCCGAATCAAACCATCAAGGAAATAGCCCAAGCCAAAGGCATGGAACCCCAGACACTGTTTGAAGTCATTCACGAGGTGGTCACATCATTATAAAATAATACGATCATTCCTGAATATAGAAGGGGCAGAACCGGAAACTCGGTTCTGCCCCTTTTGTTTTTTTAAGGGATCTTCTCAAACCAGCTATCTAACTAAATTAACAGTGAATTTTGAAACAGAAGGCAGTACTGGAAACGAATGGAGAAAAAGTTTGAGAATAAGAACTTATTGGCTTTTTTAAATACTTATTAATTCAACTAACTTTTTACATTGACAATAAAATTATCAGACAATATAAACTCCCTAAACAAACGAAAAGGAGAAAAAGTGAAAACCACAATGCAGATTATGGGATTGTTTATTCTACTGTTTCCATTACCGCTCTGGGCTGAAGTAAATATCAGTCCAACGGTGGTAACCGCCACCATATCGGAAAAAACCCTGGAAGAAGCCCCGGGATCCGTTCAGGTTATAACGGCCCTGGAAATCGAAGAGATGGGGGCAACTTCCGTGAACGAAGTTCTGGAACAGGCCATGGGTCTGATGGTGTCCACGGATTCCGGACGGGCCAAGGTTGCAAATATCAGAGGCACTGGAAATAAAAGAAGCCTGGTGCTCATTGACGGCCGGCGCCTGGCAGCTGGATACAAAGATTTTACCAGCACAGATCAGATACCGGTGACTATGATCCAGAGGATCGAGATTGTACGGGGACCCAGCTGCGCCATATACGGCAGTGATGCCATAGGAGGCGTAGTTAACATCATCACCAAGAAGGCACCGGATAAGACATCAGGCGAAGTGCTCACCCGGTACAAAAGCCATCTGGACAAGGATTCCGACGGCGGTATGGGATCTGCCTGGGTTGGCTCCAAGCTGGGAAAAACGTCTTTTATACTGTCGGGTTCCACCCAGAGCATCGGCGGCTGGAATGACGACGGCCACAGCCCTGATGATGGTGACGATAAGGATCTGAATTCTACAGCAGGACGGATCGCCTATGCACTGACCGATGCATCAGATCTAAGCGCTGGATTTGAATATTTTGATCTGGAACGCCAAGGGGAACGGTATTACCAGGGCCAGAGCCGTGAACGAAATGCCGAAGACCAGCGGCTCAATTATTTTATTCAGTACGATAATCAAATCGCCCAGGACGGGAATATATTGGTCCGGGCCTACCGCTCCGAGCATGAAAATAAAATGCAATTTTCGCCCATAGCGCCCGTAACCAGCGAAGAGGATTCCGAACGCTGGCTGAATCAGGTAGAGGCAAGGTACACCGGCCCGATTATGGGCAGCCATCTTCTATCAATTGGCGCCGAATTCCGGCAGGAAGGACGGGAAGACAGCACAGGTGCGGATAACGACCTTGATAATACCAGTATTTTCATCCAGGATGAGTTTGAAATTTTCTCTTCGTTATATATTACAGCCGGCCTGCGCTATGACGATCATTCCGAATTCGGCGGCCAGTTTTCTCCCAAGGCATCTCTGGTCTACGGCATTCTTTACGACCTCAGGCTCAAAGCCTCCATTGGAAAAGGATTTAGAGCACCCTCCATATCAGAACTGTTTGTGACCTCCTACCACAACAAAGCGAAATATGTGTACAATCCCAACCCGGATCTGGAACCCGAAGAGTCTGTGTCCTATGAAATCGGTCTTGAGGGTGACAAAGGCCCTTTTTCGGGAGGGATCACTGCGTTTAGGAATGATATCGACAATCTGATTGATGCCAAGTTCATAACCACCACGGGTTCAGGAAATAATAAAATAACCTATTACCAATATCAGAATATTGCCGAAGCCCACACCCAGGGAATTGAAGCCCGGGCAGATATAAGACTTCCCTGGCACTTGAGCACCGGCGCCTGCGTCACCTGGCTGGACACGGAAAATAAAGAGACCGGAGAAGAGCTTGATGGCAGCCCGGATATAAAAGGCATTTTCAGGCTGGCCTATTATCATCCTGGCTACAAATTTCGTGCCGCCACCCGCATCAACTATATCGGCGATCAGCATGTATCGGATGACGAAGACAAAAGCGGATATGTCACTGTGAATCTTTATTTCTCAAAGGATTTTCCAAACCAGATCCGGATTTTCGCCGGCATTGATAATCTTTTGAATGAAAAAAAAGCATATGACGGCGTGACCTATGTAGAACCGGCCAATGCCTATGCAGGACTCAGCATCCGGTTTTAGGTCAAGCATTACTTAGACTATAACAGATAATTCTTATCACTGCTGTAAGGAGAAAATGATCATGCCCCAAAAAATGGCGAAACTGTTTATTATCACCTCTTTGTTTTTTCTTTTGTTCTGCTTTATTGAAGGAGTGAGGCTTCCTTTTGTAGTTGCCAGCGGTATTTTAATTTTGATCTCTATTTTACTGTTCAGCCTGAACATACTGCGAACCATGCTGACCAAAGGTGAAAGCAGAACCCCGGCCAGGGCGCTAAACAAGCCGGTCCATAAAAAACTTGCCACGGCCACAGCCATTCTGGCCGCAGGCATATTCCTGTTCAATACTGCACCCTGCATGGCATCTGCCACACAGATACCCGAAAAAGCCGATATCATCATCATCGGGGACCGGCTTGTGGATATTGCCTACAATCTTGGAGTACTGCCTGCAGCAATGTCAGTGCGCTGTTCTTTATGGCCGCTGTGCGACACCTTGAAAACATCCTGCCAGGTCCTGGGCTGTCCCAACTGTCTGCAAAAGAAAAAAGCCAAACCATTGATCAGTTTTGCCAAAGCCCACCAGATAAAAAAAGTGATCATTGAAAAAGGCAATCCCTTCTGTGCCCTGGTTCCGGAACTGCACCCGGAAAAAATAGCGGGTATGCTTGAAAACCAGGGATTATCCGTAACGGTTGTTGAATATTCCCATGACCTGGCCAAAACCGTCAACCAGATGGCCGCCATTTTAGGTAAAGCGGATAAAGCGCAAATGCTTCTGGACAACTATGAAAAGAACCTGGCAAAAGTCATGAAAAATATAGAAAAAAAGAACTTTGCAAAACGGGTGGTGATTCTTAACGGCGTGTTCCAGGCATCCTCAGGCAAATCCTTTCTACGGGTGGAAAGCCCGGGCGGGTATGCTGATCAATTTCTTTTGTCTGCACTGAAAAGTATAAATGTAGGCCATGAAATGGTCAAATCGGGAAAGAAACCGGCCAAGGGGCATTATTCCATCCGCAAGCTCAACCGTTTAATTGTAACCGCACCCGATGCCATCATCATCACGGGTGACGGGTTTGCCGTCCAAAAGGCCATAGCCCAGGCACTTGTTCAGAGCCCGGGACTGGCAAACATTCCGGCAATAAAAAACCAGGCGATCTACAATCTGCCCGGTTTTATCCAGTCCAGTCTTATTGAATATCCTTCCATTCTTTCCCAATGGGCATTTGTGCTTGAACGTTGAGCGCGTCATAACATCTGCATGGTATTCAAAGACAAGGATCATATTTTAGGACTGTAATGGCGTTTCAACCAGGATCCCAACCCGTCAAGGCCGGGAAACAGCACTCGCTCCGTGATATTGCACAGATCCAGTTTATCCCGGCATTCCCACTTAAGGCTCCCCGGAATAATGATGCGCTGGAAAAGATCAGCGTGAAGGTTCAGCCAGTCATCAATGACGCGGCGGGGATTGGGCATGACTGAAAACAGTGCATACTGGTTCACAATTCGCTCGTCAATGGATGGCGGCTCAAAAAAAAGCAGGAACTCTTCGGACCGCCCCAGGGCATCAAACTGGGTTAACGTCTCAACATACTGATGAAACGTTTTTTCCCCGACGCGGCAGTCCGGACTTTCCTGGCCGATACTGGTGAGCAGCTCCACGGTAAAAGCCTGGGCGCCTTCTGCGGCCAGTTGTCCTTTAAGCTCTGACGGCAAGCGGTCATGGACCTGTTTATAATTTATCCGCCAGATCACCCCGTCCAGGTCAAACCGCTCAAGGTTGGCCAGGGCAAAATGAAGGGCAATATAGGGTGAATAGGTCCAGTCCATGAGGCGGGTAGGCAGTCCGTGGTGCTGGGCCACAGCCAGAAGATGCCAGAAGGAATCGGGGTCTTCCCGTCCCTGGGCCCGGGAATATTTACGAAAATTACGCAGCAGATGTTTTTCAAGGGACCAGAACGGCCCACCCAGGCGCATCAAAGAGGTTTCAAGGCGGTAGGATGCATCGGACAGGCCCCGGTAAACAAAGGGTGGCCGATACCTTTGGATGGCATCATTCCAGGCACCTTTGAACAATTCCTCCTGGAGCATGCCCCAGGAATCGACTATGATGTCCGGCATAAACTCTTCTCCCTCCCCCGGGCGGCCCCGGTTCCTTTATTTTTTTGTGGGCCTATGCCCAAAATATAAATTTCATATTTGTTTAAACGGCAATTCGTCTATCTGGTCCTCACCAAACACCAGAATGCCGTTCTGCCTTAAAAGCGCGGTTGTTACGCCCATACCGTCCACAAGAGACCGGCTGAAACTGCCGTCATAAATCCGACAACTTCCACAGGAAGGACTTTTCTGTTTTAAAAAGGCTGTTTTAATACCACATGCAACCGCTTTGTCCAAAGCTACCTGTGCTCCTTTGATAAAAAATTCCGTAACATCGGCCTGCCGAGTCCTCACCCGGGCGGTTCCCGCCCACACCCCTGGACCGCCGCCAGGTGTGATCTCTGCTGGCGGCCGGGGCACAGGAAGTCCTCCACCCATTTCCGGACAGACCGGAACCAGCAACCCTTTGGCCTGCCACAGGTTTATGAGTGAGCAGTCAAAGGGACAGGACCTGCCGTCATAGCGCACTGGCTGTCCCAGAAGACAGGCTGAAATCAGTATTTTTTTCATGGTGGAACTATATATCAACATTGCCTTGGTTTGTAAAAATTTCTTGACTAAGAAACAAAATTAATGCAATGAATGGCAATTCATTTTGGAGAGCCATCATTCCCCAAAATAAAACAAAAACCCACGTTTATTTATAAATTATTGTAATTAAAATGTGATCAAAATAAAATTGATATCCGGGAAATAACACAAACTCAGAATATAAATAAAAAATTACAATGAAGGTTTGTTCATTAAAAATCCCAGACGAATCCCATAGTGAGGAGGACACATGGCACAGGTAATTTCCGACCAGCGGGACATTGAATTTGTCGTTCACGAGCTCCTTCAGGCGCAGACCCTTGCGGAACTGAACGACAATTACGCCGACTTCAACAAAAAAACCATTGATATGGTGATTAAAGAAGCAAAAAATCTGGCAATCAAAGAGCTCCTGTCCATAAATAAGGAAGGAGACGAAATCGGTTGCACACTTGAAAACGGCAAGGTCACCACGCCGCCGTCTTTCAAGCGCGTATTTGATCTGTTCAATAAAGGGGAATGGCTGGCCCCCACAGAAGATCCCCAATGGGGCGGACAGGGCATGCCTTTCACCGTTGCCGCGGCAACCGCTGAATACTTCAACGGTGCCAACTACCCGTTCATGATGTACGTCACCCTCACCCAGGGTGCAGGCCACCTTGTTGAGCAGTTTGGTACCCAAGCGCAGAAAAACACCTATCTTAAAAACATGTACACCGGCAAATGGACCGGCACTATGCTGCTGACCGAACCGGGCGCCGGTTCCGATGTGGGTGCACTGACCACCAAAGCCGTCCCTAACGGCGACGGTACTTACAACATTGTGGGTGAAAAAATTTTTATCTCCGGCGGCGAACATGATCTGACAGAAAATATCATCCATCCTGTGTTGGCCCGCATTGAAGGCGCCCCTGCCGGCACCAAAGGCATCTCCTTATTCCTGGTCCCCAAGTTCAGGGTTAACAAAGACGGGTCTTTGGGCGAATTCAACGATGTCATCTGCACCGGTATTGAACACAAAATGGGCATCCACGGTAACTCCACCTGCTCCTTGTCCCTGGGCGCCAAAGGCGACTGCATAGGTACCCTCCTAGGCGAAGAAAACAAAGGCATGAAAGCCATGTTCATGTTGATGAATGCAGCCCGGTTGCTTGTAGGTGTCCAGGGGTTTGCCTGTGCCGGCGCAGCTTATATGTATGCATTGGATTATGCCAAAAACCGTATCCAGGGCCGGGATTTGACAGAAATCATGAACCCTGATGCCCAGACCGTCCCCATCTTTCGCCACCCTGATGTGCGGCGCCAGCTCATGGTGATGAAGTCCAATGTAGAAGCCATGCGTACATTGATCTATTATGTCCATTACTGCATTGATATGTCCAAATATGCGGCAACCGACGAAGAAAAGGCTAAATACCAAGGTTTTGTTGAAGTACTCACCCCCATTGCCAAGGGGTATGTTACAGACCGGGCCTTTGAGATATGCTCCCAGGGTATGCAGGTCTACGGCGGTTACGGATACATCGAAGAGTATCCCATGGCCCAGTTGCTGCGTGACGTCAGAATCACCCTGATCTACGAAGGAACCAACGGTATCCAGGCCATGGATCTTCTAGGCCGCAAACTTGGCATGAACAAAGGCAAACCCGTCATGGACCTGTTCGGTGAAATGCAGGCAACAATTGCCCAGGCCAAGGATATCCCAGCCCTTGAAAAATCAGCGGCCAAGGTTGAAGAGGTGGTAAACAAATTAGGTGAAGTGGCCATTCACATGGGCACCACCGCCATGAGCCCCAAAATGCTTGCCGCGTTTGCCAATGCCCATCCGTTCCTGGATGCCACCGGAGACACCATTTTTGCATGGATGCTGCTGTGGCGCGGCGTGACCGCTGTCCAAAAACTTGCAAAGGCCAAAAAGAAAGATATCCCCTTCTACCAAGGCGTTATCAAAAGCCTTGAGTTTTATACCCAGACCGTACTGCCCATCACCCTGGGCCGGTTTGCGGCACTGCTCGGCACAAGCACCGTAGCTGTGGAGATTGAAGACAACATGTTTCCCAGCTAAGACCGTTTTAACAAACCGCAGATCACGTTAAAGAGGCTGCCTTATACTTAAGCCGGGCAGCCTTTTATCTTTCTGCATATCCATTTATTGATCATCCAGAGATCTTTGAAGGTCGCAGGCTTCATCGACAAAGCAAATTATGGCCCTTTCCAGTCTCGGGTAATCCGGGTTAAAAGTTCCTCTTCTCCAGTAATCGTAATCCAGCTCTTTTTTGGCCGCTTTCGAGGCAATGTCTTTTTCGCCAAAAATAGTTTTGGCTGAGCCTTTTTGGCATTTATTGAAAGCTGCCATGTCCGGCGGGGTATCATAAGCTTTGCATTGGTGATACTTGCCATTAACCCCGTAATGGGGATCTGCGGGACTCATGGATAGGGCCGTATGGGCATAATTGGCGAACCGGTATACGGTTCCCTGGAATTCCCGGTCAACCGGCCCCAGTTTAACTTCTTTAATGGCCTCACAGGGTGGATCAATATTCCGCTCGGCATGGCGGGATGCATACCAAATCAGACCGCGGCGCTGGGCGGTCACCCGGTCACAGAAAAACTGCCGGGCTGCATTGGCGTCAATGGTTTCATCGTCGGCACTGACCGCCATGAGTACGGGAACGTCAATAAGGATTTTACTTTTCATGATGTTCTTGGTAAGCAAATAAAATTCGGCGCCGGCATTAACGGAAAATGATTCATATCGCGCCGCGTCTCTTTCTTCAAATGTGTCGAGCCAGTCTTTTACCCAGTACAGGTAGGGACTGAGAAAGGCAGCCCCGGACTTGGCCTTTACGGCTGTAGAGATCAGGATAAGTCCTTTGATTTTAGGACGTTGGGGGTTGTTCTGCAGATGGCGAATTGCAAGGGCCGTACCGGTGGAAAATCCCACCAGGTAGAGATCGGAAATTCTCTCCATCTTTTCAAAGCTGCGGACCCCATAGTCGGTGATAGCCATCCAGTCTGTATGCTTCATGTTCAGGGAATCTCCGGCCACCGTACCGTGGCCGGGCAGCAGCACAGCCCGGATGGTTCCGTTGGGATAGGCCTGGTGCAGGGAGTCGGCTATGCTGCGCATCAGGTAAGGCGAATCCGTGAGCCCGTGAATAAGCAGAAAGCCCTTACCTTTGCCGGGCCCGGTGCTGCCCTTTTCCGGAAGGTGTTCAAAGGGCCCCCGCATTTCTGCTGCCTGGGCAGCCGAATATTCGCCAAGATAGGGCTTGGCACCATTGGCGAACCGGAGGTTTCTCAGGATCTGTTCAATATTTTCCCTGCTGTCCTGAACATATTGACTGAAGGGCAAATCCGGATATGAAGGAACGCCGCTCGGACTGCCGCTTTCTTTCAGGAAAGACGGTTTCGGAGCGCAGGACGCAAGAAAAAACAAAAAAAGAATAAAAAACCCGTTTATCTTAAATTTGAACATATTGAGTCTCCTTTGACTGAAAAAATTTCCATGGACCGTAATCACAACCGAGCTGCCTACTCCTCGAAAAGGGGTTTAATGGGTTCATCTATACATCTCTCTGGTGCCGGCTGAGCAGGACACGAAAAACCCATCACCCTAAGCTTACATGATCCTGACAATGCCTATCATTTTATGGTAACATTCATGATCAGACAACCCCGGATAGTTTTTACGACCCGTATTAGAAGAACAAGTCAGCAGAAGTTCGCCTGACCGGGATCTCCGGAAAACCGGATTATAGCCGGGCAGAACTGAACAGCGGTTGTCCCAGAAATAATTGAACATCCCCATGGGCCGAATAATTATTCACGATGTTAATGACCGATACAATGATTGATAAAAATTCAAGAAAATAGTAAAAAGGCAAGGTACGATATATAAATTCAGCTTTTTATCAATTTCTTAAATAAGGAGGAAAGAATGGCAACAACCAATGAAAATCTGAAAGAGTCATTTGCAGGCGAAAGCCAGGCCAACCAGAAATACAGGGCTTTTGCCAAAAAAGCCGAAAAAGAAGGGTTTAAAAATATTTCAAAACTGTTTAAAACCACTGCCGAAGCAGAACGGATTCATGCCGAGGGGCATTTGGCCGCCTTGGGTATGATTGCGTCAACCGCCGATAATCTCCAGGCCGCCATTGACGGCGAAACCGAAGAGTTCTCTAACATGTATCCGCCCATGCTGGAACAGGCGGAGGCGGACGGCCATAAGGCCAAAATCATGTTTAAATTTGCCCTGGGTGCTGAAGAAGTGCATGCCAACCTCTACGCAAAAGCCCTGGAAGCCGTTAAAAACGGTGTAGATCTGGATGTCAGCGAATTTTACCTGTGTTCGGTCTGCGGTTACATTGAACTGGGCGCAGCCCCTGAAAAATGTCCGATCTGCTCCGCCAAACAATCCAAATTTGTCCAAATTGACTAATCGAATACTCGCCGGACCCGGTCATTATGAACGACCTTGGGTCCGGCCCGTCAACACTCTAAGCCATGAGACCCCAAAATAGGGCAATGTTCTTGTTCCAACGTAAAGCTTTAAACTGAACCACTGTCCGTTCAGGGAATTATGTATTTTTTGGAAATATGCTCATATAAAAATAATATGAATAGAAAAGAACCCGACCATCTTAACCTGCTGTTCGACATGGGGCAACTTGCTTCCATCATCACCAGCGGATCGGACATTGAAGCGTTTTTAACCGGTGCCAGCGAACTTGTAGCCAAGCACCTCCAGGCCCATGTCTGCTCCATCTACCTTTTTGATTCCCGCTCTAAAAACCTGGTCCTGAAAGCCACCCGGGGTCTGAAGCCTGAAGCCGTTGACCGGGTCAGGATGCTGCCCGGAGAGGGCTTAGTAGGGCAATGCTTCTCCCAGGACCAAATCCTGCGGGTGGGAAACGCAAGAACAAGCCCGGGTTTCAAATATTTTGACAATGCCGGAGAAGAACCTTTTAATTCTTTTCTTTGTGTCCCCATCCGACGTGGGGTGGTGAAAATCGGTGTTCTGGTAGTCCAGCGACGGGAGATGGACCATTTTACCCTGCTTGATGAGCGGGCATTGAGAACAGCCGCCACCCAGCTGGCCGGTGCCATTGAAAATGCAAGACTGCTCATGGCCCTGGCGTCTGAGTCGGCGGATATAAACGAAGATGCAGACATCATTTCAAAAGAACTCCCTGTTTTTATTAAAGGCAAACCAGATGGATACGGCTTAGCCTTTGGCACGATCCGGCCTTCGAGGAAAAAACGCAAGGCCATCCTGTTTGAAGCGGACGCCTCCAATATCACCTATTCCCTGGCTGATTTTCAAACCGCCGTGGAAAAAACTATTGATGAATTAAAGGAGCTGCAGGATAAATTTGCCGCAAGTCTTCCGGAAAGCGAATCTTTAATATTCACGGCCCATTTCATGATGCTCAAGGACAAAAATTTCACGGGAAAAATGAAAGCTCTGATAGAACAGGGCATCTCTCCTGTGGCAGCCATCCAGCAGATCGTCCTGAAATACATAAAAATCTTTTCGGACAATCCCAATGCCTATATGCAGGAAAAAGCTGTGGATGTTGAGGATTTAGGCATACGCCTTTTGTCCCATCTAAAGGCCGTACACACGCCCAAAACCCCTGACAGGGGAACGATCTTTGTCACCCAGGACATTTACCCCTCGGACATGATGAAACTCACCGCCGACGGCATCAGGGGAATTGTGCTGGTGGGCGGTGGCGTTACCTCCCATGTCACCATCCTTGCCCGATCCCTGTCCATTCCGCTGATTATTGCCGATGATCCAGTCTTTATAGACCTGCCCGACACCACCCAACTGCTGCTGGATGCAGGCCAAGGCAACATTTACATCAATCCGGACGAAAACACCCGTTCCATTTTCAAGGGCAAACAGGAGGCTGAAAAGCGGGCAAAGACCCGGGAGATGCAGCCGGCCACCTACACCATTGACAACAGACGCATCCGGCTGCTTGCCAATATCAACCTGCTCAGTGAAATTCAGCTGGCCCGGGAGCTAAAAGTTGAAGGCATTGGCCTTTACCGTACGGAATTCCCGTTTTTGATCCGGTCCAATTTCCCTTCGGAAGACGAACAATACCTTATTTATAAAGGATTATTTGACAAAACTGAACCGGGAACCGTCACCACGGTGCGCACCCTGGATGCCGGTGGAGATAAGGTCATAAAACACACTGATTTTATCCAGGAGGCCAACCCGGCATTAGGCTTACGCTCCATTCGCTTTTCATTAAAGCACCGCCATATTTTCCGGGCTCAAATCAGAGCCATTTTAAGGGCGGCCCATGGCAGGGAAAAAGTTCGCCTGATGTTCCCATTAATCTCTTCCATTGACGAATTTTTAACGGCAAAACAGGTAATGGCGCAATGTATCCATCAAATGGAACAGGAGGGGGTACCCCACAAAAACGATCCTGAGGTAGGCATGATGGTCGAACTGCCTTCTGTGCTTGCCACCATAGATGAATTTGCGCAACTGGCAGATTTTTTTTCCATTGGCACCAATGACTTTATCCAGTATATGTTGGGTGCAGACCGGGGCAACGAACTGGTGGCCGAGCACTACATCTCTTATCATCCTGCCGTAAACTGCGGCATTGCAAAAATTGCAGCGGCGGCGATCCGCCACGATATTGATGTATCCGTGTGCGGAGAGATGGCCCATGATCCCGACCACATCCCCTTTCTGATCGGCGTAGGTATCACCACCCTTAGCGTGGACCCCAAATTTCTGCCCAGGGTCCAGGCCACGGTCATGAGGACAAATTTTTCCCGGGCAAGCGCGTATGCACGTCTTCTGCTGAAGCAAACCCGGGTCAAGGATGCTGCCGAGGTGTTGAAAACCGGGCCCGGCAAATGAGGATTTGTTTTTTCCTTATTATAGATAAATATTGAGTACTTGTTTTCATTTTTCAGGTGCTTGGTGATAACTAATTACGATTTAATCATTACAAGTAGTTTCCCCTTTTAAATCAAGAGTGGATAATTTTATACAATGGCAGTATAATATTTTCGTCAAAAAAGGAGATAGAAATGAATGATCCATCGGTTGCACCCAAAGGAACATCTTTCAATCTTAAAAAATTTGTCGACGATGCAAGTGGTTCAGTTGTAAGCAAAAATCTGCTTAAAAGAGATATTAGTTTATGAAATATTTCAGCTGCTTTTATGAAAGGAAAATATCATGAGCAAAAAAG
This sequence comes from Desulfobacter hydrogenophilus, assembly GCF_004319545.1. Lineage (NCBI taxonomy): Bacteria > Pseudomonadati > Thermodesulfobacteriota > Desulfobacteria > Desulfobacterales > Desulfobacteraceae > Desulfobacter > Desulfobacter hydrogenophilus. Next base: position 129,806 of record NZ_CP036313.1, read on the forward strand.
TATATATTGAAACGGAAGACTGTATTGGCTGTGAAAATTGTGTGGAGCTTTGTCCAGAAGTTTTCGGGTTTGACGCCCAGGAGAACGTGGCATTTGTTATTATGGAGGAAGGAGGTTCCGAAGAATGTATTGACGAAGCGATAGAAGACTGCCCGGTTCAATGTATCCTTTGGAAGGATGAATAATGCACGATGTTCTTATTGTACTTTTTCATTCGCATACTGCATCGTTTGGTGTTTATGGGATGTAGGCACCCTGCAGGTCGGGCGCATGCAATTGTTTGAAAAAACAAAATACAGGTTTCAAATTCCCCCGGGGTTGACCTTAAACCGATAATTGGGACCCTAAATTGCCTGTTTAGAAAATTGTTGAGGGGGGGGGGGGGGGGGGGGGGGGGAGTAAGGCAGGGTGATGATTTTTTGTTATTGAGGCCTGCTATGTTAAATCAAGCAGATCAAACCGAGGTGTTTGAGGCGAGGACTACTCGTCTGACAAGCTCAGTTTTTCAGGTGAATGAGCACAGTAGACAATCCTTATAAACCTTATTTTTCATTTATCAGGATGCAGTGCCTTTGCCTCGGCATTGAAATCGCCTGAAATCCCACCCGATTCAAAATATCCGGGATAGGCGATCCGGTAGGCCTCCATAAGCCTGACCCAGGGCAGATCCGCAAAATGCCCATGGTCTTCAACATATTCCATATGCCGCTGCCCTTTGGCGTCAAAGGGGTGAAACACACTGTCTTCCCGGCCATCAAATTCCAGGGGCAGGACATCAAAAGCCTGGCACATGCTCAAGTTGAATGTCGGTGTTGCCTTGACCCATTTTTCTTCCAAAAAGATATCAGTATATCCGTGCCATTTAAAAAGATCCGTACCCATTTTTGCCTTGAGCTTGGGCGTGGTTAAATGATTCTTTACATCGGCAAATCCCAGCCGGGCCGGTATGGACTGAGCCCTGAGACAGGCGGCCAAAAGCACAGCCTTTGACACGCAAAAGCCCTTGCTTTCGGTCAGAATTCGGCTTGCCTTAAAGCCCTCTTGGTGATTAGGAATCTCATAGGGGTCATACCGGATCTGATCCCTGACAGCGTAAAAAATGCTTACAGCCTTTTTCACCGGGTTATCTGATGGTCCTGCATGCCGGGATGAAAATGCAATGATTTTTTCATGATCCGAATCAATAAAAAACGTCGGTGCACCATACAAGAAGAGCTGGTCAATATCCATATCTTTTATCCTGAAAATTAAATTGTGAATATAAATCCCAATTCCGGGGTTGCGCCACATGTCTGCTATACTGGTTACCTGTCCTTAAATCAATAGCGATACCTGTATCGAGACACATTTGTGTGTCAAACTTTGAGACAAATGAATCCTGGCTGTGTTTTCAACCCCGCCGAACATTTTTTCTCAAACCATTTGAAACACGCATTGGTAAGTCGTTTGATACGATTCAATGCTGTTTCTCCCGACGCCCTGAAAAAACAGGCAGGCCTGTACTTCTGGAATGAATCTTGTTTAAAAAATTAAAATCGTAATACGTTTCAATGGCTGACATAATTGAATCACACTAAAATTAAAAATGGAGTAAAATCATTGACACAACAAATTGATATCGCCGGCAATTTTGAAAAATTTGATTCCATTGTCATCAACGAAGTACAGCTTCTCCTGGCTGAGAAACGAACATCCCTTGCTGTTATGAGAACCGGGATTGCAGTGCTGGCCCTGCCCTTGTCCGTGATCGGACTTTTGATTGCCACCTCCAAATATTACAATATTTTCAACGTGCTGCACCTGGTTATCCCCTTTGGTATTCTCAACCTTGGATTGATCGTTCTGGGCTGCTATCTAATCACCCGGGCTATTATAAAAATGCACAGCTATGACAAACACATCCATGAACTCAAGGTCAAATTCAGTGCTTTAGGGCAGTTCATATAACGGCCATGGCCGACCTGGTCTTTCACCGAGTTCAGACCACAACAAATTATGTAAGAAACTAATAGGTTAGTTCAATTCTTTTATATAAAAAGAGCTCACAATGATAGGGTAAAGGTCAACAGCCAGGCATAAACCGGCCTGGCATAATTTGTGCTATTTTAACGTAAGTTAAGAACCGCATAGGATAATTTCAAAGGCGGTCAACCGCAATAACATTAAAAAGAGAACAGCCATGAAACCATACGGCAGAAAGACAAAAAAAAAGGTGGGCGAAATTCTTGCCTTAGGCAGTCGCAGCCAGGCCCTGGTTAGGCTTGCTCAGATTCCGGATGCCCAACTCACCGGACATCTGTTCTCTTATTTTTACAACAAGGAGGAACTGATCAAGTTCCGCAGCGGGACCGCCATGGGGGAGCTTGCTGCAAGGATTGCGGATCATTCCATGGAAAAAGCCAGAATAATTTTGAGACGGATCATGTGGAACTTGAACGACGAATCCGGCGGCATCGGCTGGGGATCACCTGAGGCTATGGGAGAAATTTTAAGTAAAAGCCCGGCCCTGGCCCGGGAATTTAAAAGCATCCTTTTTTCCTATCTGGATCACAAAGGCAACCACATTGAACATGAAATGCTACAGCGCGGCGTTTTGTGGGGAATTGGTACATATCTTGGTACAGCACCCAAAGATCTGACCGATATCACCAGAGAACAGCTCCAAGAGCATCTTTCTTCTAAAGATCCGGTAAAGCGTGGATATGCCATCAGGGCATTGTCTAATGCTCATGTTTTCGAATCCATGGGTCTGCCCAATGTTATCCAGACAGACAAAACAAACATTGATATTTACACTGGGTGGAATTTTACGGCTACCCGTATATCGGATATGCTTCATGCCTGCACCCCGGAACAGATCCTGGCCGGAAATGAATAATTACCAATTTTATTTACCCTGGTGTAAAACGATTAAAGAGAATTTGCCATGCTGAAAAAAAAATGTGACATAAACATCGTACGCACCATTGAGCTGGCTCATAAAATGATAGAACTGGCACAGATCGGATATGAACACCATGAAGATCCGGGATGCGGTGTGCTTTATGGGATTTTGCTGGATACAGGATACAAACTTCTTGATCTTGCAGAAAAAGAGAAACAGGCTCATATGTTAAAAGGCTGGTGGGTTGAATCCATTGACAAAGGAATGATTTGATGAGCATACAAAAGACACCGGTAATTGATCTTGGCTGCTGCAACCAATGCGGGGTCTGTATTGACGTGGCCCCCCATGTCTTTAAAATTAATGACGCAGGTTATGTGGATATACTATCCCTTGACAGCTATGAGGATGATGAAGATATCCTTGAAGCTGTGAAAAATTGTCCCAAAGACTGTATTTCCTGGGAGTAATTCCCCAAAAAAAATTTTCATTTCAATCATAAGGACCGCAGATTAAATAACTTGAACGAAATAGCTTGCCTTTTGGCCCATCTACTTCGTTGCATCAAAGATCCAATAGGCCTGTATTCAACCTTTAATGCGCCTTGTAGATGAACCAAAGTTCGGCGTTATTTCTGCCCAACTTATTTAATCTGCGGTCCTAAGGGCTTTGGGAAAAAATAAAAGCTACACATTTTGCGACAAAGTTTTATTCGTATTTAAGGCACGCAAATGGAGGATTTATTTTTTCCCAAAGCCCTTGTTGTTTGAACATTCATTGAGTATCCACCATTTTTCTTTTTACAGATGCAAAAAAACATTGCGCCTGATACACAAATGTGCCATTTAAAAGACCGTTTCAAGAACAGCCTGGTCTCGATTACTAAAAGCGCGTTGCCTGGAAATCAAAAATGGAAAAATTTACACATTCTCTGCTGGATCTGCACAATCTCAATCTTGTGGTGGACAATCTTAAAGTCGGCGTCATGGCACATACAACAAAGCGTATCATCACTGTTTTTAACAAAGAAGCAGAAAAAATTACCGGATATAGTAAAAAAGAAGTCCTGGGCAAAGACTGCCACAAAGTCTTCCAGGCGCCGTTCTGCGGTTCCAAATGTTCCTTTTGCGAAGATTCCCCGAAACTTTCCGGCGGAACCAAGGAATACCCGGTTACCATGGTCACCAAAACAGGGGAGACCCGCCATCTGGAAATGACCGTTTACTGCATCCAGGACCATGAAGGGGAAATCCGGGGGGTTGTAGCCTCATTCCGGGATATGACCGATTCCATACGTCTGTCCCTGAAAGCAGAAGATCTTTCCAATTTTGCAGGCATCATCGGCAAGGACAAAGCCATGCAGGACATTTTCCGGGAAATCCGAGATGTGGCCCTGTATAACTACCCGGTTCACGTATCCGGTGAAACAGGTACCGGCAAAGAACGCGTGGCCTATGCGATTCATGACATTTCGTCCTACGGCAACGGCAGTTTTGTTCCGGTCAACTGCGGGGCCATTCCCGAAGGCATTGTGGAAAGTGAGCTGTTCGGCCATGTTAAGGGCGCGTTCTCAGGGGCGGTCAAAGAGCGTAAAGGCCGATTTGAACTGGCCCATAAAGGCACCCTTTTCCTGGACGAGGTGGCGGATCTGCCGTTGAAAACCCAAGTAAAACTGTTACGGTTCCTCCAGGAGGGATCATTTGAAAAAGTAGGTGGAGAAAAAAAGATCAGCGTGGATGTCAGAATCATCTCAGCCACCAACAAGGATCTGGCAGAAGAGGTCCGGAAAGAGCGGTTCAGGGAAGACCTTTACTACCGGCTCAACGTCATTCCCATCCACCTGCCTCCCCTGCGGGAAAGAAAAAATGATATCCCGCTTTTAGCAGAGCATTTCCTGCGGGAGGCGGAAAAAGAAAACAAAAAGACCGTACCAAAACTTGCCCCTGATACCATCAGGGCAATGATGGACCACCACTGGCCCGGCAATGTCAGGGAATTAAAAAATGTGATCCAATTTTCCGTGGTTCGGTCCCGGGGCAGCATTATCCTGCCCACGGATCTTCCCTTTGCATCCAACAGGCAACCCATGCGGCATGCAGTATCAAATGAACCTGCAGCGCCTGCGGTACCGGTTACCCGGGGCAAGCTCAATCAGGAGAATGTCCAAGCCGCCTTGGTTAAAACCGGAGGAAATAAATCCAAAGCCGCCCGTGTGTTAGGTGTTGGCAGGGCAACCCTGTACCGATTTTTAAGTGACCACCCGGAAATCAAAGCCTTTTCAGACACCTTTTAAACCGGTAAAAATCTTCTATCGCCCAATGCGCACGGGTCTTGGAATGAAAGAGGATACTGATCTAACCGCTTAATTTATTTTATGATTTGTTATGGCTCAACCTCGGTGAAAGATCGGTCAGCCATGGCCGTTATTTGGACTCCTATCTAAAAATAGAATTGACTTCTTCAATACAATCCTCATTTTATACAAACGACCACGGACTGGCCTGACCGATCAACAACCAGGCTCAGCCCACACGAATGTTAAAAAATATATGGAGGTTACACAGACTTTTTTAGATAAGTGTACGCCATCATGCAAGACAGAAGAACCTTCATATGTATTTCTCGCCCACCCAAATAGGAGGTGTAAATGGTAAAACAACTTGAAACTTACAAATGCGAACTTTATGGTAATCTCGTTAAAGTTATGGAGGTATAAAAAATGATAGCAACTGAAGTTGAAAATGCCCTGAACAAACAGCTTAATGCTGAAATTTATTCATCATATCTGTATGTATCCATGGCTGCCCAGTGCAAGGCTGACGATCTGGACGGTTGTGCTGCCTGGCTGGAAGCCCAGGCCCAGGAAGAAATGACCCATGCCGCCAAATTTTATAACTTTATTATCCAAAGAGGGGGACGGGTTAAACTGACCGGCATTGACGGCCCCCAGATCGAATGGGAAACCCCCCTTGCTGTTTTTGAAGATACCCTGGCCCACGAACAGAAGGTCTCTGCCATGATCAATGATCTCATGGATATTGCCATTGCCCAAAAAGACCATGCCACCCAGATTTTTTTGCAATGGTTTGTGACTGAACAGGTGGAAGAAGAGGAAAGTGTGGGGATGGTGTTGGGAAAAGTTAAGCGGGTTAAAGATTCAGCCCAGGGAATGTATCTTCTGGACCAGGAATTGGGTTTGCGCAAACCCGAGCCACTGCCGGGAACCACAGCGTCTGCATCTGAGTAGCCGTCTGTCTGGTTTGTTAAGGACCGCAGATTAAATACCATTACATATCAAGGGTGTTTTCCGGGGTAACAGTTAATTTTGGCAAACACCCTTGATGATAACGGGAATCAAAGCGATTCCAAGGAACCAGAATGATCAGATTCGGTCTTTGCTGTATATTCAAAGAACATCCTGTCAAATTTCGGAGAACTACGGCAAAGTACCTTGGAAAATTTTCCAGAGCAGAACAATTGCAGCGCTTGGCCCATCTGTGCGAAGTGAATGCAAAAAGTCTGCTAAGCGCCCTTGAATTCTGCCGGGAGAATCAAATCGGATCATTTAGAATCAACAGTCAGATTCTTCCTTTAAAGACACACCCCCAGATGGGTTATGATATTTACGAGCTTCCCGGCGCAGATAAAATTATCGAAGCGTATAAAGCTTGCGGCGACTTCAGTAAAGCAAACAACATCCGAACAACCTTTCATCCCGACCAGTTTGTCATCCTCTGTTCACCCAATCCAGACGTGGTAAAAAAATCCGTGGCAGAACTTGAATATCAGGCCCAGGTGGCCGAATGGGCCAATGCAGATGTGATCAATATCCATGCCGGAGGCGTTTATAATGATAAACCATCCGCTCTCCGGCGTTTGGTAAAAACCATTGAGACCCTGCCGGATCCGGTCAGAAAAAGATTAACCCTTGAAAATGATGATAGAAGCTACACCCCCCAAGATCTCTTGCCGGTGTGTGAACAGCTCGGAACCCCCATGGTATATGACGTCCACCACCACAGATGCGTTGGTGACGAACTATCGATTGAAAACGCCACAGAACAAAGCATAAAAACATGGACTCGGGAACCTTTGTTTCATCTATCCTCACCCAAGGATGGATGGGGATCGCCAAATCCGAGGAAACACCATGATTTTATTGATATCAGGGACCTGCCCCAGGAATGGACGGCTTTAGATATCACTATGGAGATTGAAGCCAAGGCCAAGGAAGTGGCCATAAAAAAATTGATTAATGATGTGAGGCGTATCAAAAAAAAACAAAAGATATTGAGCAGCTTTTAACGACGCGGACCGCCTGATGCACAGGAAGGGTCTTATTTTTTCCTGCGGCTCAGACAAGTGAGGAAACGGCCATAAAATACGCTTATGGCGCGTTTCCCCGTGAGACGTGGTGGGATTTAATTTACTAAAAGACCGACGTACTGTTCAATTATTCATCAATTTCCTCAAAGCCTAATTCCATGCTGGCCAGGCACTCTGAGCATTCCATTGTGGCATTTTCAAGATCAGGAAATTTCTCTTTGATCTCTTCTTCGGTCATTGTTGATAAATGGCTACATCCACACTGCGGGCATATGCCGCTGATTCTGTGTTTCTTTGTTTCCTTTTCAGTCATGATTTTCTCCTTGTGATTCGGGGTATTAATCAAACGTCATCTTAATAACCATATAATACTTCAATACAACTTCTGTGCCATAAATTTAATTTTTCATTGAAAGTTCAAACCATATGCAAGGCCATCAACAAATGAGTACTTTTAATTTAGGGTTATGGATATTCTAAAATTTAGACTTTATAACTGTTTCGTCAATTGTGGCAAGAATTCATATTGTGCTATGATAACCTAAAATTTTACTCTATTATACAAGAGCCCGTTCGAACAACAACATATTACTATTATAATATAATTTAAATTTTACTTATATCGATATTCTTCTTGTATTGCCCGTTATAAAAGATTTTTTAAAATAATAAATAATTTTAATCTACAAAAAAGGAGGATAAACATGCTAAAAAAACGCAAACTCGGTACTCGGATATTATTCCCGGTTATCAGTATTATCGCTACTTTTTCAATCATCCTGTTTATTTTAGGTAACTCTGTGGTTGAAAAAATGATCTACACCAACCTTGACGCCACCATAGAGTCAAAAGTTTCGGATATTAATACCAGCATTGACAGAATATCCGGTAAGATGCTTTCCATGGCATCACTTTTTAGCAGAGCGGATGCTGTCCAGCATGCATATGGCATTGCCTATTCAGGCGATATATCAAATGCGAAAAATCCGGAAATGGAAAAGGCGAGAAAATCGCTGAGATCGTTTTTCGCATCATTGGAACAAGGATATAAAGAAGCATTAAAATCCGGTAGTTTCAGAATCCATTTTCACCTGCCTCCAGCACGAAGCCTTTTACGGCTTTGGAACCCTGACCAAAAAGTAAGTGACGATCTTAGGTCTTTTAGGGATACAATCCTTACAATCAGTAAAGGCAACCATGAGGTTATAAAAGGAATTGAAATCGGAAGAGGTGGTTTTGCCATCAGAGGACTTGCGCCGATTTTTTCCGATGAGAACAAGTATTTAGGATCTGTGGAGGTCCTTTCGACATTTGATCCGGTTGTTAAATACAGTATATCCAATAAAAATGAGCTTATTGCGGTTTATATGAACAAAGAATTTTTACCGATTGCCACTAAACTGCAAAACCCGGAAATAAATCCGATCATAGGCAATGATTTTGTTTTTGTCAGTTCAACCAGCAAAGAGATTACGGATAAAGTGATCTCATCCGATATGCTTACTTCAGGCAAAGCTTTTGTCCACAAGGAACGAACAGGTAACTACATGGTGGCGGCAGTACCCTTGAAAAGCTTCAACGGTCAGCAAATTGGGGTACTTGTCTATTTAAAGGATGCATCTGCATTATTTAAGAGTCTTTCCAGTCTTAAATGGGGAACAGCAATTCTTTGTCTTATTCTTCTTCTGGGCATCGCCACACCAGTATGGTTCATTGTAAGGAGTATCACCATCCCCCTGGGTTGTGTCATAAAAAGTCTGGATAATAGTTCGAATCAGGTCTCCGAGGCTTCCGGTCAGGTATCTGAGGCCAGCACCACTCTTGCAGAAGGTGCAACCGAACAGGCAGCATCCATAGAAGAGACGTCAGCGTCCTTGGAAGAAATTTCTTCTATGACTAGAAGAAATGCTGAGAATTCAAAGGAAGCCCATCATTTAATGGCACAGACCAGCCATGTTGTTGAGAAGGCGGATCAGGCAATGGACGAGCTGACTCAATCCATGAGAGAGATCAATAATGCAAGCGAAGAGATTTCTAAAATCATCAAAACAATTGATGAGATTGCTTTTCAGACGAATCTTTTGGCATTAAATGCTGCGGTAGAGGCTGCTCGGGCTGGAGAGGCCGGTGCCGGGTTTGCCGTAGTTGCCGACGAGGTCAGAAATCTTGCCATGAGGGCCGCAGAAGCTGCAAAAGATACGGCCCAAATGATCAAGGAAACCATAGAAAGGGTTAAAACCGGCAGTGAGATTGCCACACGGACCAATGAGACATTCAAGGAAGTAAGCCAGAGTACGGTGAAAGTGCAAAATCTTGTAGGAAAGATTGCAGGGGCCTCTGAAGAACAAGCCCAGGGTGTAGAGCAGGTCAATATTGCTGTTGCACAAATGGATAAGGTTGTTCAGCAGAACGCAGCCAGCGCTGAAGAGTCTGCCAGCGCTTCACAAGAACTCAGTGCACAGTCAAAGCAAATGAAAGCGTTCGTAAAAGAATTGAGAACCATTGCCAATGGTTCTGCCGATAACTTAAAAATACAAACCGTTAAAAAATAACGCCCTGTCAATTATCGGGATTTGAGAGGTAATCCATAAAAGATCAAAGCAAATCCGTGTTGCCTGCGGGTTTCTTCTGGACCATATAATACAGAACCGGCACCGCCATCCTGGAAATCAGCAGGGAGGCAATCTCTCCAAACATCAGTGAAATGGCAAGACCCTGGAAGATCGGGTCTGCCAGAATCACCGAAGCGCCCACCACAACCGCTAGGGCTGTCAGCAGCATGGGCCGAAACCGGATGGCCCCGGCTTCCACCACGGCCTCTGCCAGCGGTAGGCCATGGCTTCGCCGCAGCTCAATAAAATCCACCAGAATAATTGAGTTTCTCACGACAATCCCTGCACCCGCCATAAATCCGATCATTGAGGTGGCGGTAAAAAAGGCCCCCAGAGCCCAGTGCGCGGGAAGAATCCCGATCAAAGAGAATGGAATGGCGGCCATCACCACCATGGGTGTTACATAGCTTTTAAACCAGCCCACCATAAGCATATAAATGAGTACCATGACCACGCAGAATGCCAAACCCAGATCCCGGAACACCTCCAGGGTAATATGCCACTCCCCGTCCCATTTGATGGAAGGCTCGGCCTGGTTGAACGGCTGCTTTAAATTATAGATGGTGACATGGTCCAGACTGCCGCCAAAATCCTTGCCTGACAGCTGTTCAACGGCTTTATTCATCCCAAGGATAGGATACACTGGGCTTTCGGCATCGCCTGCCACATCGCCTGTCACATAAATCACCGGTTTGAGATTCTTTCTGTAGATGGGCTGGTCCACGGGTGCCCGGCTCAGGGTCACAAGTTCCCGCAAGGGCGTCAGAACCGACGCCGGATTGTGCGGATTGCGCAACCCGATGTTCAGGATAGAGTCAATCCGGGCGCGTTCGGCTTTGGGTAACTGAAATACAATATCTATTTCCTCCTTGTCCCGGGGCTGGTGCAGAAGGTCCACAGACAACCCGGAAAGCCCCATATTCACTGCCTGGGTGATGTCGCCTTCACTGATGCCGTGCAGCGCCGCTTTTTCCTTGTCCACCGTAATAATGGTCTTTTCGCGATCATTCTCACGGTACCAGTCAATATCCACCACACCATCCGTCTGGGCAAAAATCTCTTTGATCTTTTTAGCCAAAGCCAGGCGTGAGGCATGGTTGGGGCCGTAAACCTCGACAACCAGGGTCTGGAGCACCGGCGGACCCGGAGGCACTTCGGCAACCGCAATGGTGGCCCCGTACTTTTTAGCAATGGCCGTCAGTGCCGGACGTACGTTTTTGGCTATTTCATGGCTTTGCCGGTCCCGATCATGCTTGGATGCCAGATTGACCTGAATATCGGCCACACTGGGACCCGAACGCATGAAATAGTGACGGACCAGACCGTTAAAATTGTACGGAGAAGCCGTACCCGCGTAAATCTGATAATCGGTGACGTCCGGTTCATGTTTGATCACCTGGGCCATCTCCATGGCCACCCGGGTGGTCTGCTCCAGGGTACCGCCCTCGGGCATGTTCAGAATCACCTGGAATTCCGACTTATTGTCAAAAGGTAGCATCTTCACTTTAACCAGACTTAAGCCAACCATGGCACAGGACCCCAACAGCATGGCAATGATGATACAGAAAAACAGGATGCGCCAGCCGCCGTGGGAGAGCAGCGGATCCATGATATGGTGATAAAACCGGGTGAACGGATCATCCGGGGCATGGTCGGGATCATGGCTTTTCTCCACGGTCCCTGTGTTCCCGGATAGGCTGCTCTGTTTGCGCTTTAAAATATGGGTGGCGGCCCAGGGGGTGATGGTAAACGCGATAAGCAGGGAGAAGACCATGGCGGCAGACGCCCCTACCGGGATGGGACGCATGTACGGCCCCATGAGTCCACCCACAAAAGCCATGGGTAAAATCGCGGCAATCACGGCCCATGTGGCCAGAATGGTTGGATTGCCCACCTCGCTGACCGCAATGACGGCGATGTCTTTAAAAGAACGGGACCGATTCTCAGGCAGCCGCATGTGTCTGACAATATTTTCCACGACCACAATGGCGTCATCCACCAGAATACCGATGGAAAAAATTAAGGCAAACAGCGTGATTCGATTCAGGGTATAGCCATATAAATAAAAAAGCAGCAGGGTCAAAGCCAAGGTGGAGGGAATGGCCAGCATGACGACCATGGATTCCCGCCATCCCAGGAAAACCAAGATGAGAAGGGCCACCCCGAACACGGCAATGCCCATGTGCAAAAGCAGTTCATTGGATTTTTCAGCCGCAGTCGCCCCATAGTCCCGGGTCACGGTAACCGTCATATCCCCGGGGATCAGGCTGCCTTTAAGCTCATCCACCTTGGTCAGCACCTTTTCCACCACATCAACAGCATTGGCGCCGGGCCGTTTGGCCACGGAAAGGGTCACGGCCGCTTCGGGATCGTGGCGGTCCTTGCTGCCGAACAATACATAAGATTTTGGCTCTTCGGGACCGTCAACAATTTTTGCCACCTGGTGCAGGTAGACAGGATTGCCACTGTGAACGCCAATGACGAGATTGCCGATATCTTCGACTGTTTCCAGAAAGGTGCCGGTCTGGATGAGCATTTCCCGGTTATTGGCCTGGGTGACCCCTGAAAATGCCTGGCGGTTGGCCTGGGTGAGGTGATTGATCAAATCAAAGGGTGTCATATTCCGGGCCGCCAGCTGCAACGGGTCAAACAGCACACGCACCTGGCGACGGGTACCCCCAATCAGGTTGGTTTCAGAGATCTCAAAGATAGATTTCACCTCATCATCCACCTGGGCGGCCAACCTTCGCAACATAAAATGGTCATAGGTTTTGGAATGAAATGTCAACGCCAGAATCGGCACATCATCAATGGTGTGCGGTTTGATCATGGGCCTGGAAACGCCATGGGGAATTCGGTCAAAATTGGTTTGCAGCTTCTGGTTCAGCCGGACAATGGAAGATTCCAGATCCTCACCGACATAGAAACGGACCACCAGCATACTTTGGCCGGGCATGGAGGTGGAATAGATATACTCCACGCCGGGCAGTTCATAGAGCAGCTTTTCCATGGGGATGCTCAAACGCTGTTCCACCTCTTTGGCACCGGCCCCGGGCATGGCGACCATGACATCGATCATGGGGACTTTAATCTGGGGTTCCTCTTCCCGGGGCAGCATGGTAATGGCCATCAACCCGAGCAGAAGTGAGGCAAAGATACCGATCAGTGTCAGTTTGGATTCAATAAAGGTCGCGGCTAACCGGCCGGCAAATCCCTGGTGTGCGGAAGACTGTTGTTGTTCATTCATGGAATTTCTCTATTTTATTTTTATGGGCTGTCCGTCCACGAGATGTTCATTGTTTTTAAAAATAACCATTTCACCGGGATTCAGACCTGCAACAATCTCCGTCAGGCCGTCCTGACGCATGCCGGTTCGTACCAGGCGAAGATGGGCCTTGTTGTCTGCAGCCACAAAGACGCGTTCCATCTGCCCTTTGGGTAAAACGGCGCCGTCGGGTATAAACAGGGATGCATTGGCCTGTCCGGGCAGCTTGACCCGGACAAACTGACCGGTGCGCATTCTCTCATTGTATGAAAGATCTATGGTGACTGGTGCTGTCCGGGAGACAGGATCAACCGAAGGCGCCACTTCTGCCACCTTGCCGTTGATAATCAGTCCGGCCGTAGGAATTGTGACCGTAAGCGATTGACCCGGCCGGATCTGCAGCACCAGGCTTTCGGGTACGGCACAAACCGCCTGCAGCTTCTGATCATTTTCCATGCGTATCAGCACCGTGCCGGGTGTGGCCAAATCTCCGGCATGCACATTTTTTACTGTGATCACGCCGGAAAAAGGCGCGGTGATGGTGGCATAACTGAGCATGGTCCGGGCGCCCTGCACCGCCGCTTGTGCCCCGGCATACTGATCCTGCATGGATTTAACGGTTTCAGCCGTGGTGGCATGTTTCTTTAAAAGTTTGCGTTCACGGGAAAGGTTGCGCCCGGCCTGATTGAACCGGGCCTGGGCTTGATTGAGCTGGGCTTCGATCTCCCGGGCACTGATTTTAACCAGCAGGTCGCCTTTGGTTACACGGGAGCCCAAGACCACCGGCACGTCGGCCACAACACCCGTCACTTTAGCGGCAATGGCGGCACGTTCAACAGCCTGCAGGGTTCCCACGACTTCAATAAGGGTGGGCACGGTCTGCTCAATTACGGCGGAAGTTTGTACTGCTGCAACAGGCAGCGCAGGGGACGCCTCCTGTGCCTGGCCACCAACACCGGGCACCAAAATCATCATCAAAACAAACATAAGGTGTGTACGATTTTTCATTGTAATAACCATTGTTTAAAAATGTTATTGTCAGTCAGAGTATTGCAGTAATCCGCAGGCCCGCCTTAAATTGGCAACCGCGATGCGGTGTTCCGCATTGGCCATTGCGTGGCGCACCTGGGCTTCCGTCAGTCTATTTTCCGTATCAATCAATTCGGAAGAAAGCACAAGGCCAACTTTAAATCGTTCCCGGAAAAGGCGGGCCGACTCCTGGGCCGATGTCACCATTTTTTCGGTCACCCGGCACCTTTTGTCCGTCTGATCAAGATTCAAGACAGCCTGCCGGATCTCCAGCGCATAAGCCAGTTCTATTTTCCGAAGCTCATCCTTTGTCTGGGCCAGTGCGATGTTAGCCTGTTGAACCCTGGCGTCCGTCTGTTTGCCGTCAAACAGCGTCATATTGACGCGGATGCCGGCCATCCATGAGTCGCCGGAGCCGCTGCTCATCTCAAATCCCTTGTCCACCTGATAGGAACCAAAGGCATCTGCCGTGGGGTAATACCCACTTTTGGCCTGGCGAAGTCCGGCCTGCTTTGCCTGGATCAGAAAGTGCATGGCTTTAATTTCCGACCGGTCTTTAAAATCAGGCCGACTGGGCACAGGCTGTAACGGAGTCTGGGCAAGGTTAATATCCACCTGGCTTCCGCTCAGCCCCAGCACATTCAAAAGGCTTTGCTTTGAAAGGGCAAGCCCATGCTGTGCCTGAATCAGATCCTCATCGGCAAGGGACTGCTGCACCGCCAGGTTCAACAGCTCCTGTTTGAGTAGATCTCCTTCTTCAAACCGGGCCCTGGCCACATGTATTGACGCGTCAATGGCCTGAACTGCAGCTTGTCTTGCATTGACATTTTCCCTGGCCTGGACAATGTTAAAAAAGGATTTCACCACGGCAAAGCCAAGGCTGTTTTTAACGGCTTCTTCCTGGAGCATGGCGGCTTTTTTCCGGGCAGTGGCTGCATTCACACTGGCCTGGCTTCGCCCACCGTTGTAAATCCGGTATGTCAGTTGAAGCATAAGCTGAAGATCGTCTGTTTCACCGGGATCGTTAAAATCAATGCTGTTGGAAAACACCCCCTGATTAAGGATATTTCCAAATGAGTACATGGGATTGTTGGTACGCGAATATCCTGCCTGCACACCCAATTGCGGATAGAAGGCTGCGTTGGCTTCTTTTATGGCAGCTGCGGACCAGGCAATTCGTTTTATCGCCATCTGTGCGTCGGGATTATTCTTCAGAGCAAATTGGACCGCTTCGGGACCTGTCCACACATCCGGTACCGTATCTTGGGCTAAAGCGAAAGGCATATGAGACAAGAGACAATATAAACAAATTATCATAATCATGCGTGCAGCAGATGTCGTCAACCATTTGCGACCTTTTTTATATTTACAAATCCAAGTCATATAATTTACGCCTAAATTATCTCTGATGATGTTAAATACATTGTCATATACCTTAAACTGAAAAAGAATGGTCACTAAGCCCCGGTTTGATCACCTTTTTTCAATGCGTTTTAAGCATTACTTAGTAATAATACTATACCATAGTAATTTATCATCACAAGTTTTATCCACTTTTTTACTGTTCCCCGGCGTTGCAAACGGCATGAAAATTTTAGGTTCAAATTTTGTTAAAGACCGCAGATTAAATACAGGCATTGACTGTCCAAAATAAGCATTATCCCCTATATAAGTCTAAGCCTTATTCCTATAAAATTATACAAATTGACGCCACCAAATGGTGGGGTCAATATTTAGGGTCAAACAACTATTCAAACAATAACCGGAGGAAATGATGGCTAATGAAAAATCCGATTCAGGCTTTGAATCAAGCACACCTAAAAACAAAATCCTGATAGTTACCATTACTTTAATAATAAGTTTTATTGTCTTTGTATTTTCCGTAATGATCAGAAACTCTATTAAACCTGATGTTATAAATTTATCCAACATTATCGAGAGTAAAGATGGCGAATATTTTGTTCAAGCCAACGAGGCACTTGTGGAAACGATGCTTGACAGATGGCTGCCGAACGATATTTTCTGGCCGACTGTATTCCTTGATAATATGCCCAATTTCCAGTTAGGAGTGCTGGAAGTCGTCAGATACAATACGAGGGTACTTAGAGATAATCTGACCCGCATGAGGACCACAGACAAACTGGATTCCCATGCGGAAAAGGCCTTTACATCATTTTCAAACGATCCTTATAAATGGTTGTTTCCTTCGGCTGAAAGCAAATGGAACGAAGGCTACAATAGTCTTGGCCTGTATCATGAAAATCTTATCTCAGGGGCATCCACATTCTACCCGCGGGCCGATAACCTCGCGCAGTTACTGGATCAATATATATCTTTGATGGGCGGCGTTAATACAAAACTTATCAGCGCGGCAAAAAAGGCACAAAAGCCAACTGCAGCGGGCGGGAAATCTCCCATTGATGTGATTGGTGTGGAAGAAAAAACGTCAGAGGTGGTCGTTCCCTGGCATGAGATTGATGACAATTTTTACTATGCCCAGGGTGTGGCCTACGCATTGCACTTGTCATTCAAGGCCATAAAACGAGATTTTTATTCTGTGCTTCAGGATAAAAACAGCCTTAGCCTGATTGATACAATCATAGAAGTTCTCGACAGATGCAACTTTGAACCGCTGCTGATTTTCAATGGCGCCCCGGATTGTATCTTTGCCAACCATTCTCTGAACCTTTCAGGGGTGTTCAATGACGCAAGGCAGAAGATCAATTCACTTACAGTTGCCTTGAGGCAGGGATAATCCCAACGGTGCATATTTTTTTAAAATTTAGGCCCTACTTTTTTCAACGCCAACCTATACTATAATTAAACTGTTAAATTTACCACCAAGCAAAGGAGTCGTTTATGGACCTGCTTCGTATCATTTTATCCGTTTTATTACCGCCATTAGGCGTTTTTCTTCAAGTCGGAATAGGGGCGCAATTCTGGCTCAATATCTTATTGACAATTTTGGGATATATTCCAGGCGTTGTTCACGCGGTCTGGGTTATCGCAAAATACTGATCACAAAGAACATGATCTACACAAATTCAGACAAGGATCTAAGAGCCTTTTAAAAATTAGGAGATTGAAGCGAACTCTTATGAGGATGAGAACCAATTTTCTCAAATTCATAGAATAAACAGATTGGATCTACATCCATGTTAAATGGCACCATTGTTATTATTGCTTTGGCTTTAGGCAGTTACTTTGCCTTTTCCAAACGATTGTCCCACTCTTCAAATTGGAAAGCCACGGTCACGCCTCTGGCGTCAATCATGGGAAGTGGTTTTTTGATCAGTGCACCTCTTCTGGCCGGGATCGTCGGCAACCTGGCTGTGATATACATGGCACTGCTTCTTGTACTGGCATATCTTGTGGGTGAGGCCATCCGGTTCAATATCCGCCATTTTGAACCCATTGAAAACGAGGGGCATGGTTTAGCACAAGGTGTGGGTTCTTTCTCCAGGATAGTTCTGACCTGTGCATATTTCATTTCAATCACCTATTACCTGCAATTGCTATCAGCATTTCTTCTCAACAGCGTCAATATTAAAAATGAGATCGCGGCCAACTGCATCACCACAGCGCTGCTGGTGAGCATCGGGGGAATCGGAATGTGGCGGGGATTGGACGAATTGGAAAAGGTTGAAAAATATGCCATTGCCTTAAATCTTGGCATAATCGGAGCGCTTTTAGCCGGACTTGGCATTTATAATTTTCAACTGACCGCCAGCGGACTTTGGGAACTACCCCGGATTTCATCTTCCGTCAATTTTCGTGATTTAAGAGTGCTGCTAGGGCTTTTGATTGTTGTCCAGGGATTTGAAACCTCCCGCTATCTTGGACAGGAACATACTGCAGACCAAAGAATCCGCACCATGCGGACTGCTCAGTTGATCGCCACGGGCATTTATCTGACCTTCATTGTTCTGGCAACCATACTGTTTCACAAAGATCTTGGATCGGATGTAACAGCAATCATCAGCATGTCAACATCTGTGGCCTCTGCGCTGCCATTACTACTTTCCGTTGCCGCCATTGGAAGCCAATTCAGTGCGTCTGTGGCGGACACCTCGGGGGCGGGGGGATTAATCCAGGATATCATCCATGCCAAGCTTTCCATACGAGCCACTTACCTGTTGGTCACTATCGTCACAGTGGCACTGACCTGGGTAACCAATGTCAATGAAATTATTGCCTATGCCTCAAGGGCATTTGCCCTTTATTATACGCTCCAATGCAGTGTTGCATGGATTGTTGCCCGGCAGAACCGTACGCATCTCACCAGACCCCAACAACGCCTTTGGCTTTTTGGGGCACTTGCCCTGATTTGCCTTTTGGTGTTTCTCCTTGGTATCCCATCGGGGTAACAGGTGAATAACGGCCATGGCCGACCTGGTCTTTCACCGGTTAGTTCAGTTCTTTCATAAAAAAAATAAAACCCCGGGCCTGCAAAAATTTTAAATGCAGGTCCGGGGGTTTGTTTCCTTTTTTTGTCAGGCTGAATTATCCCTCAGCCTTCACATTTTTTGGTCCATGACCGGGAACAAGCCGGTCTTTTTCTCTGTCAAGACGGAAATACACGGTCTCTCCTTCCAGATACTCCCCTTTGAGCAGTGCCATGGATAGCGGATTTTCAATTTCCTGCTGGATCACACGTTTAAGCGGACGGGCACCAAACCCGGGATCATATCCCTTCTGTGCCACAAAACTCATGGCATCATCATCCAGAAAAACAGCCAGGTTCCTTGTAGCCAGCCGCCGGTTCAGGGCAGCAATCTGGATGGCAGCAATATCCATAATATGTTCGCGTTCCAGGGCATGAAAGGTGATGATCTCATCAATCCGGTTTAAAAACTCAGGTCTGAACGCGGCTTTAAGGGCCTGCTGTACCGCCTGTTCCACCCCATCGGAAGCACCGCCCGTCCCTGCTTCAAGCAGTATTCTGGACCCGATATTGGATGTCATGATAATAATGGTGTTCCTGAAATCCACAGTCCGGCCATGGCCATCGGTCATCCGGCCATCGTCCAGGACCTGGAGCAGGATATTGAACACGTCCGGGTGAGCCTTTTCAATCTCGTCAAACAGAATCACACTATAAGGCCTGCGCCGCACCGCCTCGGTGAGGTACCCGCCCTCGTCATATCCCACATATCCGGGAGGAGCACCAATGAGACGGGCCACGCTGTGCTTTTCCATATACTCGGACATATCCAGCCGCACCATGGCGTCCTTGGAATCAAACATGAACTCGGCCAGGGACTTGGCAAGCTCAGTTTTACCCACACCCGTGGGCCCCATGAATATAAAAGTACCAATGGGCCGGTCTTCGGGCTGCAGGCCGGATCTTGCCCGTCGCACGGCATTGGAGACTGCATCAATGGCCTTTTCCTGGCCAATCACCCGTTTTGCAATATAGGATTCCATGGTGATCAATTTTTCCTGCTCACCCTGGAGCATCTTGGATACGGGGATGCCGGTCCAGGTGGAAACCACCTCGGCCACATCAGCCTCTTCCACATCTTCTTTAAGCATCTTGCAGGTCTGTTGCAGGGTTTCAAGGCTCTGCTTCTTCTCTTCAATTTTTTTGTTCAAATCCGCAATGGTGCCATAACGGATCTGGGCGACTTTCTCAAAGTCACCAGCACGTTCGGCAAGCTGGGCCTCAGTCTGGAAGCGGTCAATGTCCTCCCGCATAGCCGAAATCTCCCGGATAATGGATTTTTCATTATCCCAATGCACCTTCAAAGGCCGAATCTCCTCTTCCATGGCTGCAATATTTTTCTCCAGGTGTTCAAGACGATCCTTGGAGGCCTTGTCCTTTTCCTTAATCAGAGCCTGGCGTTCAATGGCCGCCTGGGTCAGCCGACGCTGAATCTCGTCAATGGCCAGGGGCATGGAGTCGATTTCGATACGAAGCTTGGATGCGCACTCATCAATCAGGTCAATGGCCTTGTCCGGCAAAAACCGATCAGCAATGTACCTGTGGGAAAGAGTGGCAGCCGCCACCAAAGCTGAGTCCTTAATCCGGATACCGTGGTGTACCTCATATTTCTCTTTCAACCCCCTGAGGATGGAGATGGTGTCTTCCACGGTGGGTTCCTTGGCAAAAACCGGCTGAAAACGCCTCTCCAGGGCAGCATCCTTTTCAATATATTTTCTGTACTCGTCCAGGGTGGTGGCCCCCACACAGCGCAGACTGCCCCGGGCCAGGGCGGGTTTAAGCATATTGGAAGCATCCACAGACCCTTCGGCAGCACCGGCTCCCACTACGGTATGCAACTCGTCAATGAAAAGAACGATTTCGCCCTCAGCAGCCTCAACCTCTTTTAATACCGCTTTGAGGCGATCCTCAAATTCTCCCCGGTATTTTGCCCCGGCCAGCAAAGCCCCCATATCCAGGGCAATGACCCGCCGATTTTTCAAAGTTTCGGACACGTCTCCTTCCACAATCCGCTGGGCCAGGCCTTCCACAATGGCGGTTTTGCCGACCCCCGGCTCGCCAATGAGCACAGGATTATTTTTCCGGCGACGGGACAATACCTGAACAATTCGCCGAATCTCCTCATCCCGGCCAATGACCGGGTCCAATTTTCCCTGGCGGGCCAAATCCGTCAGGTCTTTTCCGAATTTTTCCAAAGACTGGTATTTGTCTTCGGGGTTCTGATCGGTCACCCGCTGGTTACCCCGGATGTCCTTGAGCACGGACAGGACAACATCCCTTGTCACACCTAAACCGGCAAGGATTTCGCCAGCCTTGTCTTTACCCTGGGTCAGACTGATCAGGATATGTTCAAGGCTGACATACTGATCCTTCATCTTTGCGGATTCTTTAAAGGCAAGATCCAGCATCTTACGCCCGGGTTCGGACAGATAGGGCTTCCCTCCGGATACCTTGACCATGTTGTCCAAGGCAGAAGAGACAAGCTGCACGGCAGCACCGGGATCAGCGCCTATTTTATTAAATATGGAGACAGCAATACCCTGGCCATCAGCCAGCATAGCCCCTAAAAAGTGAATGGGCTCAATAGCCTGCTGCCCTTTTTCGACCGCAATCGTGTGGGCCTGCTGGAATAATTCCTGGGATTTTACCGTCAATTTATCAAAATTCATAATACATCTCCATTTCCTATTTATATTACTTTTTATTCATAATGTTACAAGAGTAATGCGTATTTTATCGCCGTCAATACCTGTCTCAAATAAACTTTATCCTTGCGGGTAAAAAATGGTATGGTTAAACAAAAAACTAAAAAGAGAGTCATAAGCTATGTGGAAACCAGCTGTGTGCACCAAAGACTGCCCGGATACCTGTGGACTCCTTGCCAAGGTGGAGGACGGCAGAATAACAAAAATAAAAGCGGACCCTGATCATCCATTTACACAAGGATTCATCTGCCGTAAAGCAAAATTTTTCCCTGAACATGTGCACAATGAAAAAAGAATCCTGACACCCTTAAAAAGAAAAGGCCCGAAAGGATCCGGTCGTTTTGAACCTGTCGGCTGGGATGCGGCATTAGATGCAATTGCAGGGCAAATCCAAAAAGTGGTGAAAGCCCATGGTCCCGAAGCCATATTGCCCTATTTTTATGCCGGCCACATGGGTATCGTTCACCGAAATGCCGGCCAGGCATTTTTTCACAAGCTCGGGGCTTCCAGGCTTCTTTTAACCATTTGCGGACCGGCAGCCACCGAAGGCTTTAAGACCACCCTGGGGTCCGGGCCAAGCACGGACATTGAGTCTTCAGTGGATTCGGATTTCATCATCATATGGGGTAGTAATACCCTGACCACCAATATCCACGCATGGTCCTTTTTCCTCAAAGCCAGGAAAAAGGGGGCCCGCATTGTGGTGATTGATCCATATCGGACCATAACCGCACAAAAGGCGGATTTTCATCTCATGGTGAAACCCGGAACAGATGCAGCACTGGCCCTTGGCATAATGAATATCCTGATCCAGGAAAACCTTGTCAAAAAAACCTTTATTAAAGAGCAAACCATCGGGTATGAACAATTAGTCCTGCGGGCCGCTGAATATCCTTTGGAAAAAACAGCAGAGATCTGCGGTGTTTCGACCCGGGACATTGAAAATTTAGCACGTTCTTACGGAAAAGCCAAAGCCCCTTTCATACGGACCGGCTGGGGACCGGCTCGCCAGCTTCGAGGCGCCATGGCCATGAGGACCATTGCCTGCCTGCCCGCCCTGGTGGGGGCCTTTGATACGACCGGAGGCGGCATTACCCGAAGCCTTGGCGGCGGGCCTTCGGATATTACCCGGCTCACCCGCCCGGATCTGTGCCCCGAAGACACCCGCATTATAAACATGGTGGAACTGGGAAATGCCCTGACACGCCTTAATGATCCCCCGGTTAAACTGTTCTATAATTTCATGAGCAACCCGGCGGCTGTTGCGCCCCAGTCCGACCTGGTCCACACGGGTCTTGCCCGGGAAGATCTCTTTGTTGTGGTCCATGAACTGTTCATGACCGACACGGCAAAAATGGCAGATATTATTCTGCCTTCGGCCAGCTTTCTGGAAATGACGGATATTTACAAATCCTATGGTCACAATTACCTTCGTCTGGCAAAATCAGTCATTCCGCCGGTGGGACAAAGCCGCACCAACCTGGCCATCTTTCAGGCCCTTGCAAAGCGGATGGGATTCAAGGAAGAGGTATTCAGAATCAGCGAAGATGAATTCATTAAAGGATTTCTTGAAGACAGCCACCCCAGTCTGAAAGGAGTGGATACAAAGGCCCTCATGCAGGGCAAGGCGGTTCGTCTCAATATCGCGTTCAATCCCTATGCCAAGGGCTTTAACACCCCGTCCGGAAAAGTGGAATTTTTCTCCCAGGCCTGGCAGGACAAAGGCCTGGATCCCCTGCCCTGCGGCCAGGTCTGGCGAGACCCCCAAGGCGATGATACATATCCGCTGGAACTGATAACCCCACCCCATCCCCTTTTTCTCAACTCAGCCTTTAATGAAATCGCGAAAATCAGAACACTTGTGGGCAGGCCAACACTGTTAATCCATCCCGACGATGCTGCAGCGCGCCATATCGTCCAGGATGCCCCGGTACGGGTATTCAACGCACGGGGGGAATGCCGGCTGGATGCAAAAATTACCACAGACACCCGGCCCGGCCTGGTTGTGGCCGAAGGCATACACTGGCCGCAATTCATGGACCAGGGCAAAGGCATCAACCAACTCACCAGCCAGCGCCTGACAGACCAGGGAGAAACCTGCGCATTTCACTGCAGCCGGGTGGAGGTGATACCATGACTCCCATGAAGACCATTAACCACAACCACAAGGTGATTTAAATAAAATGAACGAAGATTTCATTCCTGTTAAACGGTCTCAAATCTCATTATTCAAAAATTTTCCGCTGTTCTATTTTTCAAAGGAAAATGAACCGCTGCTCTATAAAAAAGAAGGCGAACTGCTCAAGGCCCCCCGGATCAAGGAAGAGCAATTTCCGGATCTTTTTATCCGCACCTCTGACAGGGAGGGCGCATCCAGCGCCCTTTACAAAACAATGAACGCACATTTGACGGAGACCATTTTCTCCCAGGGTATTGTTCCCACAAGGCAGGCGTTAAGTACCCTTGTCCAGGAAGCTCTGGAAGGCCCGTTAAATATTTCAGGCAAAATGCTGCCGGAGACCATAGAAATCCTGTTCCAGGGGTACAACCAAAATAAAACTTTGGTGGAAGCCCTGGCAAAACTGTCCAGTTCCTCAGACCAATTAGTGGAGCACACCGTAAATATTTTGTCCTTGAGCATGCAGTTCTGCACATTCCATCACTATACTGAGGCAAAGGCCAAAACGCTCGGGGTCAGTGCCATCCTCCATGACATCGGCTGTACAGAACTTCCACCGGAAATCCTGAACACCAATGCCAAATTATCAGACGCCCAGTTCAAGGAATTTCAAAGCCATACGGTAAAGGGGTACCGCACCATTAAAGACAGTGCCTGTTTTAAACCGGAAATTGCCCTGGTGGCCCTGGAGCATCATGAAAGATTAGATGGTTCAGGCTATCCCAAAGGTAACACCGAGATATCCGAGGATGCCCAGCTCATCGGTCTGATTAACAGTTATGAACCTTTGACCTACCGGGGTACCAGCCACCATGGGGAACCCCAAAAACCGTATAACTCTCTGCAAATTTTAAAGAACGAAGTCATGGCAGGTCAATACAACAGGCAAATGTTTGTCAATTTCTGCTCCTGCCTGACCCAATAACCAGATCTAAAGCCTTATCCCATTTTTCCGCCATATGCTTCCAGGAAAACGTTGCTGCATGGGCAGATAGTGCCACGGCTTTGTCCTGATAGGCTTTGGGCTTCGTCAGAATATATTCCAACCTGGTTTCCAGGTCATCAACATCACGGTAAATAATATCTGGTTTTAAATGCTCGGGGATCAGTTCGGGGTATGACAAACGATTCGGCAACAAAGGCAAGCATCCATGGGCCACGGCCTCCATCACTGAAATACCAAAATTCTCCTGAATGGCAGTACTGATAACGACATTGCCTTTGGCTATCCATTTTCTGTAATCCGCAGCATTTTCCTGGTACCCGCAAACAAGAAGTTCGGCATCAAACCTTTCTTCAATACCCTTAAAATCTTCCGGGACGGTACCATACTGTTCACCCATCACTGCCAGGTAAAACAGAATCCCCCGGCGCTTAAGCCGTTCCAGTACAGAAAAAAAGGCCTTTGGATTTTTATCATACTCCCACCGGTGATTCCATATCACCAGAGGTCTGTCAAAACGGTTTCTCTGGAGCTGCGAAGACACAGCAATCCTGGGATCCAAATCAATACCCGGATACAGTACACAAGATTTACCCCGAATTTTATCCAGAGCCCATCCCGGGCGAAGATCCGGCATTTTACGAATCAGGCGCTTTGCAGCGCTAAAAAAATCATCCCTGTGGAATTGCGAATTAAAGAATACGCCATCCGCAGCCAGGGCAGAGATGATATTGGTAAACCCCAGATGAAAATCCCTCTTTTCACCGGGTTCCAGGGGATAGGTGAGCTGATTTTCGTGGAAATACAGGGCCACGGGCGGGCATTGTGGCCCTGCCAGGGCTTTGAAATCTGTGACATCCACCATATCCGTGGCAAAGATAAGATCATAATCGTTCAAATTTTTAACCTGCCGGACAAATGCCAGGGCACTGCCGCGCATCCGCCACTTCCAGAATCTGGGGGCAAGGGATAAAATATCCACCTGGTGGCGGGAACAGGCAGCAAAACCATCTGCCACCGCCTTGTGGGACCCGCCGTAAAAAGGCTCAAGGAATAATATTTTCAAAAAACCCACCTGAAACTAATGATGAACAAAAATGTATTGTGCATCAAATATATATCAAATTGACACCAAGTATATACCATCCACTTGTAGCATCTTTTTCTGCCTGTTTCCAGAGTGCAGAATGCCATGCATCTGGCTCCGTTCAGAGAGAACATAGCGGCACAGATAATCCGTGAGATCAAAGGCTTCGCGCTGATAAAAGAAGTGCGTGGACAAGGTCCGGCAGATATCGAAACCCTGATCCACACATTGACCAGGCGATCGGCCTTTGCCGCGCCCAATGCCCATCGCCTGGAAAGTCTCGATTTGAATCCATTCCTGATGTGCCCCCGGAGAGAGTACGCGGTGGCTGTGGACGCCTTTATCGTTCCACGTCAGATGTGACCTGCGTCCGGTAAAGCGCTTCTTCCACAATTAGATATTCCTGATCTTGATTTTACTCCCGGCTTGGTGGTAAAGTCCGCCTCATGATTGATTCTAAGCTCATATCCCTTCATGGCGGCCATTCAGGCCAATTCTGCTGCCATGCCCAGGACAGCCTTGAAGACTTGATAAAAGCCTATATCAGCAAAGGCTTCAAAGCCGTAGGTATCAGCGAGCACATGCCTCCCCCCGGGGACCGGTTTCTCTACCCCGATGAGCTTAAGCAAGGCCTTTCGGTTAAGGACCTTGATAACCGATTTTCAAGGTATTTTCTTGAACTGGAACGGCTTAGGCAAAAATATAAATCAGATATCCGAATATTTAAGGGATTTGAGACCGAAACCGTCACCGGAAGCCCGGCACGGGTGCGCTCGTTGATCCGGGAATTTAATCCCGACTATATTGTGGGCTCGATCCATCATCTCAAGGACAGATGCTTTGACTATTCCAGGCAGGACTATGAGGCCATTGCAGCGGATTTCAACGGTCTTGATGCCATGTATATGGCCTATTTTGACACCCAGTATGAAATGATTTTGGATCTGCATCCCTTTGTTGTGGGCCATTTTGATCTTATACGCATTT
Source organism: Desulfobacter hydrogenophilus (assembly GCF_004319545.1). NCBI lineage: Bacteria > Pseudomonadati > Thermodesulfobacteriota > Desulfobacteria > Desulfobacterales > Desulfobacteraceae > Desulfobacter > Desulfobacter hydrogenophilus. The sequence continues at coordinate 156,267 of NZ_CP036313.1, forward strand.
ATGATCCCGACTTTGAAGCACGGCTTGATAAACCCGAAATAAGCAAACGCATCCGGCGCAATCTTTCTGTGATAAAAGATTTGGGACTGGTTCTGGATTATAACCTGCGGCCCCTTGCCAAAGGAAAAAAAAGACCTTACCTGACCCCGGTAATTCTGGCCAGGGCAAAGAACTTGGGCATCCCCGTGGTTCCCGGCGACGACGCACACAGCAAAGAACAGGCAGGCATGTTTGTGGACAGGGCAATCCAATCCTTAAAAGATATGGGCTTTCCCACAAACTGGCCCAGACCCTGGTGCATGACGCCCGCCTGAATTTCTTATCCCCAAATTGAAAACAGACCAATCTTAAGGAAACCGATGAAAGCCATTGTTCAACGGGTTAAAAAAGCCCACGTTACGGTAAACAACACGATGATATCCAGCATTGGAACAGGACTTGTGGTGCTTTTGGGTATGGCCCATGAGGACAAAGAAAAAGATGCGGAATACCTGGTGGACAAAATCATCAACTTAAGAATATTTGAAGATGACCAGGAGAAAATGAATCGGTCTCTTCTTGATGTCAAAGGCGAGCTTTTAGTGGTCTCCCAGTTCACGATTATGGCAGACTGCCGCAAGGGACGCCGCCCCTCATTCACGGATGCAGCACCGCCTGAGCCTGCACGCCGGCTCTACCGTTTTTTTGCCGATCGGGCGGCGTCACTGGGCGTTGCGGTGAAAAAAGGCAAATTCCAGGCCAATATGGATGTATCATTGATCAACCAGGGGCCCGTCACCCTGATTCTGGAATCCCCCAAAAACTAAAAACACCAATGCTCAAGGATAAAAATACCATGGACCATCTCACTATTATCCTGGTCCGCCCCCAGGGTCCCATCAATATTGGCGCGGTATGCCGGGTCATGATGAACTTCGGATGCAGCCGGCTGCGTCTTGTCAGCCCCTGCAGTGAATATAAATCCCTTGACGCAAAAAAGATGGCCCTATCCGCTTTTCATCTCCTTGAACAGGCCCCCATCTTTGAAACTTTGGAACAGGCGCTTTTTGACGTTCATTCCGCCTACGGCACCACCCGCAGGTTCGGTAAATACAGAAAAGGGTTTTTAACACCTGCCACGGCAGGTGCCCGGATCGAAGCCCAGAAACAGGAACATCACAGCGCCCTGGTTCTGGGGCCCGAGGATACCGGTCTTGAGACAAAGGACCTGGCGCTGTGCCGGTATTTTATCACCATTCCCACCCATGACGACTACCCGTCCATGAATCTGAGCCACTCCCTGGCAGTGCTGCTTTACGAAGCATCCCTTAAATCCGGGTCTGTAAAAAAATTCCATTCACCGGGGGTTAAAGACCCTGCCCGGGGAGAAGATATTGAATCCATGTTTGCCCACATGAAAAAAACGCTTTTAAAGATTGATTATCTTGATCCCCAAAACCCGGATCATCTGCTGCGGACTTATCGCAGGATTTTTTCCAACGCCGGGTTGGCATCCAGGGATGTCAGAATCATCCGGGGACTTTTAAGCCGCATTGACTGGACCGAATCCCAGCGCCGATTAAACCAGGCAACTCAGCCGGATGACAAGGATTAAATAACTTACAGAACGTTGTTTTTTAAGAAACTGGGAAAAAAGCCCGGGCTCTTGACAAAGGAGGGAAAAACGCTTTTCCTGCCAGGGGATGTTTGGTCCACCCCCTCCCCTGTACAAAAGGTCAAAGGTCCGGGCCGCTTTAGGCGAGAAATCAGGCTGCCGGCTGAATTTTAAACTCAACGCGCCGGTTGATCCGGGCGGCGGTCTGATCGGTTGTGGTGCGGACAGGAGATTTCTCCCCATAACTGACCTCGGTCAATCGCTGGGGGGCAATCCCAAGATTTTCAAGAAAGGTATTCACCGCATTGGCCCTTTTTTTCCAAGAGCCATGTTATAATCTTGGGGGCCACTTTGATCGCAATAGCCTATAATCGCAACACGTACATCCGGATTATCCGCCAGCCATGCGGCCTGTTCCCGGGCCTGGGCCTGGGCCTGTTCATCCAGCTGGCTGCTGTTAAATGCAAAAAAAATCTGCCTGGACAGAAACTGCTGCTTTTGTTCATCTAAAGAGGATTGTTCCGAATCCACCGGCATGGGACTTTGATCAACTGATTGTCCATCGCTTTCAGATGCCTGTTCTTCAAGGGCGGGTGTGTCGACATCCTGGGTTCCAGGGGCAATGGCCTCAGGTGCCATAGGCTCTTGTGCGTCGGGTGAAGAGACTTGCTGTTCAATGGTATCGGCATCGGTTGCCATGGCTGTAGTGGATACGCAGAGAGAGAAAACCAGAAATCCTGCTGATGTAAGAGCCAAAGCGATTAAAAACATAGCCGGACGTGTTGTTTTTTCGCTGTTGCATTTCATTTTTCATTTCCTTTCTAATAAAGTCGGGTTAGGGCGAAAGTTCAAATTCTTCCGCGTCCTTGGTATTCCTGTAGACAGCAACCCCCATGCCACAAAGAGAACGCATTGAAATTAAAGACGATTCATAGTTCAACGCCTATAGGTCCGAAGCCCGGGTTACAAGGATTTCATCTCGGATTACGTTTCTTGCACGGCAGAAATAAACAAACCGGCAGGGGAGGGACACCGGGTATTTTGTGCATGGAAATAAAAGCAAAGGGAAAAAAATTATCAGCCAGGCTTGCTAAAATGCACACACTCAGGTTAATCTTGCCCAGAATCAGGGAAAAACGTTCCTGTTTCAAACGGTTCTCTGAAAGGTAATAAAAATGATGACAAAAAAATATTTACTATGTTACCCGGTGTTGTTGATTGGATTGTTATTGTGGGCAGAAGGTACGGCGTATAGCCAGGAGAGCCCAACGCTTTCAAAGGGGCAAAAAATTTATGTCCCGGCATATTCACATATTTATACAGGCAACAGACAAATTCCTTCGTTTTTAACCGTGACTTTAAGCATCCGCAATACAGACATATTCCACGCCATCGAGATTGTATCCGTCGATTACCACGACACCAAGGGGGCACTTATAAAAAGGTACCTGCCCTCACCTGTTTTTCTCAAGGCCCTTGAATCCGTACGCTATGTCGTGGACTACGATGATAAGGCCGGGGGATCTGGGGCCAATTTTATTGTTGAATGGCGCTCTGAAAGTTTAGTTAATCCCCCTATTATGGAAACCATCATGATCGGCTCGAGGTCTTCTTTCACATCCCGGGGGCAGGCCATTAGGACCGCAGATTAAAAAAAACTTGACAGTTCAAACACATCTTTGACAAAGCCCTGTAGACCTGAAATAAAAAAATCCTGCCCCTTTGCGTTAAAATTTTTTGATGATATGAGGACCCCATCCGAAGACCTGCACGACTCATCTATTCCATGCCTTAAAGCTCCACAAGATCACAATCTTTGACCGGTTGCCGTGTATGTCGCAATCTCTAATGAGACGTAAATCAAATATATAAGCTTATTGGCTTGAATTCATTCATTATAAAAGATAGATTAAAACAATACGCGACAATTAACGATCTTCCCAAATGGTATAAAAATAAAAATATCACCGTTGCTTTACGATTTTATTAAACTTTATGGACCTGCGGGCCGACGGTGGTATAGGCTGAATGTAAAATCAGAGACTGTTTGCGATAGAAACCGTTACAATCCCGATATATGAGGAGTGAACAAAACGACGATGTTCTCAACAATTAAGGGGAAAATTTTATTTGCTGTTATTCCGGTCATGGTGATCTCTACCTTGGTCAATATTTTTTTCACCCACCGGGATGTGGGTAACGCCATGCTGAAAACCCAGCAAAATTCCGCTTTGAATATTCTGCGCTCCCTGGATTTAATTATTGAAGGGGATTACCACAATCTCTTGAAGGAAAAGCGATCCCTGACCATTTTAAAACGCAGCCAGTTAAAGGACACGGCCAGGCTTATCGCATCGGTGTTTGAAAGCTTTGTCGCTAAGGACAAATCACCGGAAACAAGTGGGCTTGAACACGCACTGTCCTGGCTTGAAACAGCCCCTTTTGATAATGTCAACTATTACATCATTGATGCACAATCCAATGTAACGGCGTCTTCCAATGCGCAGGTAACCACCCTAAAATCATTAAACGATGTCAAGCACAGAAACATAGCTAAGGTCATGCAGTTTGACAACCTGACCCAAAGGGGAGATTTTGCAGCTTTCAACCCTGAACAGAACGATGAAAACGCGTCCGTACTTGCCTATTTCAAACCATTTACCCCTTGGTCACTTACCATCGGTGTATCCGTGGATATCAGCCGGCTCCAGGCGTTGGCGGAAAAACAAAAAGCGCAAATCATCTCATCTTTGACAGATTATACCCAGGGCCTGAAAATTGCGGACAGTGGCTTTGTGTATATTTTTGATACATCAGGTACCTCACTGGTTCCGGATCTGGGAAGTAGGTCCCAGGCCATGAGTACCCTGATCAATCAACTGACCGGCAATCTGATAAATGACGATATCCGTCAAAACGCATCTGCTGAGTTTTCACACTTTCGTTATCTGCCTGACATGCCTGATAAAAATGCAAGGGAGATGATCGCCTATTGTTATTATTTTAAGCCGTTTAAATGGTATATCAGCGTCATCATTCCTCTGCAGGAAATCAAACTGCCGGCCCAGCGTCTGGTCATCCAGCAGAGCCTGATTATCGTGATGATGTTCATGGCCGGCATAGTCGCCATTATTCTGGTCATCAGCCGAATTGCTACGCCTTTGCAGCGGCTGTCATCCTATGCCAGAAAGATTCCGAAACTGGATTTTACCAAACCCATGGGCAAGTCAACACCGGTGGATGACCTGCCTAAAAAATACAAAGATGAAGTGGGAGACCTGGCCGCCTCATTTATCCTTATGCGCCACGAACTAAGCCGAAACATCCAGGATCTGATAAACAGTACCGCGGCCAGGCAGCGCTTTGAAAGTGAACTGGAGATTGCCAGGGAAATCCAGTTGGGCATGGTGCCTAAAACCTTTCCAAAGCTGCTTGAATTTGATCATCTGGATCTATATGCCACGTTGCAGCCGGCCAAGGAAGTCGGTGGAGATCTGTACGATTTCTTCCAGCTCGATGACGACCATGTTGTTTTTACTTTAGGTGATGTATCCGACAAAGGTGTTCCCGCAGCCCTGTTCATGGTGGTCACCCGGACCCTTATCCGGGTGTTCAGTGGAAAAGATGTATCCCCCGCCCGGATAATGACCAGTATCAACAATGTCCTAAGCTCCGACAACCCCCGCTCCATGTTCGTTACCCTTATCATCGGCATCTTGAATATTCGAACAGGGCAGGTGATCTATGCCAATGGCGGCCACAACCCGCCCATTATTATAACCCAAGACGGGGCCCGTTTTATAGAAAACAAAAAAGAACCAATAGTCGGTGCCATGCCGGGCATAATTTATTCGGACAGCGCCCTACCCCTTAGTAATGGACAAGGACTCATGTTATATACGGATGGGGTCAACGAAGCCATGAACAAGGACGGTGAGCAGTTTTCAAATCAGCGAATGATTGATGAAGTGTCAAAGGACCGGGACCTGCCGTCGGAAACGATAGTACACAATCTTTTAGATCGCATCAGGAAACATGCAGGTTCCGCGCCCCAGTCCGATGATATTGCCATGCTGATGATCAGATTCCAAAAATAAAAATGTAATATCGTTATGAGCCAATTAATCCTGAACCTGGATAAACTGCGTCACAATATCCGTTTTTTATCCCGGCACTGCAGAAAACATCACTTGGACATCACCGGCATTATCAAAGACCCGTGTGCAGACCCAAAGATGATCCGTCAGATGATGGAGTTAGGTTTTAAAAACATTGGAATATCCAGGGTGCCTGACGGCCCAATCATAAGATCTGTCTTCCCCAAACGGCCCATATATATTTCCCTGCCCTCAATCCATGAGTTACCTGCCATTGTTCAGTGTTTCAGCATAAGTTTCAACTCTGAAATGACCGTTATTGAACAACTCAACCAAACAGCCATTTCCATGAACTGCCCCCACAGCATTCTTTTGATGGTGGATACCGGAGATTTGAGGGAAGGTGTAATGCCGGACCAGGTGGTGGAGACTGTGCGTAAAATTCACCAGCTCACCCCCCGGGCCATTGAATTTGCGGGCATCGGCACTAATTTAGGGTGTTGTGCCGGAACAGTACCGGATGAATACAACCTTGGTCTCATGGCCCGGCTGGCGGACCAGATTGAATCCGAACTCGACATTGAGGTTAACACCGTGTCCGTGGGCGGCTCCGTACTGCTCGAATGGATGCAGCACAAACCACTTCCCGGTCGAATCAACAATATCCGCCTGGGAGAGTCTGTGTTTTTAGGCACCATTCCCACAATAAATCAGGTACATCCGAATCTGGATACCCGGGTGGTCACATTCAGAAGCGATATACTTGAAATAAAAGACAAACGGATAACACCGCCCCAGCTTTGTGGGAAGGATGCCTTGGGCGGCCGACCCCAGTTTACCCGCCTGGGCATACGCAAACGTGCCATTCTCAATTTCGGCATCTGCGACACCTACCCGTTGGGGTTGACACCTTTAATCCCGGGCATGGAAATTGTTTCTGTAAACTCTAATTATACCCTGGCAGACATCACGGATTGCCGTCATCGCTTTAAAGTGGGAGATTTTGTTGATTTCACAATGAACTACCAGGCATTTCTCCAAAGCTTCATATCTCCATTTACTCGAATCCGTTACCAGAAAGAACCAGACAACACAGCTGTTTTATGAGTCAATTGAAAAAAAACAGATCACGGATTCGCCTATTTTCAGGTGCCGTTATCATGCTGGTGCTGACGCTTGGCTTTAACATGATTTTAACATCGGCGACCCTTGAAAAACTATATATAGAAACCGTTCTCTCCAAAAATAACGTGGTGGCACAGGACCTTCAGCGTAACCTGGAGACAGCGCTTCGGTTCGGTAAAAGCGTTGATAAATTCATTGGCATGGACAAACTGATCCTGGAAGCCTGGCAGCACCTGGCCCCAAAACAGAAAAAAACAAGTGCAGACGGCACTGGTGAGGATGACATTGTTGTTTCCATCACCGATCCGGATGGACATATTGTTTACAGCAGCAGTGCACCGGTTGTGGGGACAAACTTACCTGAAGCGGCCCGGCTTCCGATGGTCAAGGGCACCCAAACCCCTGTGGAAAGCCACGCGGTGAAACATGAAGGCATTTATTATCTTTCCCTGCCGGTGGAACAGGGATTTTCAAAAAAATGGGTCGCCACAATAACGGTGGCCTTCAACCAGAAGCAGATAAAAACCCTGTTGCGTACCATCGTGATGAAAAATAGAAATCTGATTGCGTTGGTTCTTTTCAGTGCCATGGGGCTTATAGTCATCTTTCTACGATCTTTGAACCTTGATCCCAGCATATCTAAAAAATCCCTGGGGCGAATCAAATTTAAAATTTCTGCGGCGTTTTTTATTATCATCTGCTTGGCCCAGATTTCCTTGAACCTGTTCAATCTTTTTGAATTCAAAGCCCATTTTCTGGATGTTTCTACCCAGAAAAGTGTTGTCATATCAGAGTTCTTAAAACAGGATATTGAATATTTACTGGCAAAGGGTCTGAATATCCGGCGACTGAACAAAATGGACCAGAAGCTGGCCGATGTCATTGCCGTCTCCCCTGAACTTGAAGCCATTAGCATATCTGATACTAAGGGACAACCACTTTACATTGCCACCCAGCACGGTATGCGTAATTTGACAATGTCTGAAAATAATAAAAGTTCAGGCAGCGGAACGCTTTTTTTGAAAAGCGATCCGGACGGCACCGTCACCCAGGACCTGTTGAACACAAGGGAATCAAAAACCGATGCATTGGCCGGCAAACTAACCATCCATATTTCAAAAGATTTTCTGTTCAACAAACTTAAAGCAATTGCCCTGGATTCCATCACGGTGCTGGTGATCTCTATTTTCTTTTTTGTTGAGTTGCTGATCCTTGAGCGCCAGCTTATTGATCGTCAAATCATGGGAGACACCCCTGCGCATAGACGGCAGGTGCATTACACATCCATTCGACCGGTGGCGTTCATCTTTTTTTTCGGGGTAGACACTTGTATTTCGTTTCTTCCACTCCACATGGCCATATTGTATAACCCATCTCATCCATTACTGGGACTTTCCCAAAATATCATCATGGGCCTTCCCATTTCCATGCAAATGCTTTTCACTTCCATGTCGTTACTGATATCAGGTGCATGGTGCGACAAACGAGGTTGGGCAGAACCCTTTCTGATCGGGCTGTTTTTATCCGGCACAGGGTTTATCTGTGCCTGGCTGACCTCATCTTCCTTGTACTTTCTTATTGCGTTAGGCCTTGTGGGCATGGGTTACGGGCTGTCCCTGATGGCGGCCCAAGGATTTGTCATTGCACATACCACAACAAAAAACAGTGCCCAGGGCATGGCCCAGCTGTGGGCCGGGGTATATGCAGGCAGTATCTGCGGTGGTGCCACAGGAGCAATGCTGGCGGACCGTATGGGTTATGCCCCAGTGTTTCTGGTAGGCGGCAGTATTCTGCTGCTGCTCATTGTATATACCTTTTTCATGATGAAAGATGCCATGAAACGCCCAAGGCCACCTGCGCACGTGCCCCGACCCTCACCAACAGGACAAACACTGCCGTCATCCCGGAAACCGTCTGTATATAGTTTTCTGTTCAACCGTAAAGTTTTCACACTGATCGTATTTTACGGGCTTCCCTGGTATATTGTGCTTATCGGTTTCATGAACTATTACAGCCCCATCTACCTGAAAGGCATTGGCGTTTCCCAGTCCAGTATCGGCCGAATTTTCATGATTTACGGCATCTGCCTGATGTATGTGGCGCCCTATATTTCAAAAATTGCTGGTCAGGCCCACGACAAGAAACGATACCTTGTCATGGGCAGTTTCATCGGCAGCCTGAGCATTGCCAATTTTTATTTTTTTAAAGACCTTTCCGGAGTTATCTCCGTTACGGTTTCCATCTTTCTTTTAGGTCTTTCCGCCTGCATGATTCCGGTCAGAAGCGCCTATGTATTAGATATTTACATCACCAAGCAATTGGGTGGCGGCAAGGCTATCGGCATTTCAAATGCTATTTTGCGCCTGGGGCAGGTCGTCGGCCCCATCCTGTTCGGGTGGCTTTTTATCACCATGGGATCAGATTCAGGCATGGCCGCCACAGCAGCAGCCTACCTGCTTTTCACCCTGATCTTTATTTTTGTGGGTTAGGCGGATAAATTCATGACAACACAGTCACATCACGATGCATCGGAATATCTGGAGATGGTCTGCCAAAAACTTCCCGTGGTAAAAAATATTCTTAACACCTTTGGGCATATGCCCCTTGGGGTGTATACCGAACGATTCAACACACCACCGTGTCAAGGCGTACAGTCCAGGGAAGACATCAGGCAGGCTGCTTTTGATCAGATTTATCCTGTTCTGGGAGAAAATATAGCCGCCCGTGCTGCCAATGATTTGATGGCATCAGGCACTGTGATGACCACTACACACCTTGGCATTGATTATTTTGCCAATTCCGTCCAGGGGAACCTGATCTACGGTGCAGGGATTCTCACCGGTCGGCGTAAAGGGACCACCATCCCGATTTTTTGTTTCGGCAATGTGCCCCTTAACAGCTCCACCTTTGCCCGGGGGCTTCTCGTATATGGAACCGGATCGGGTGTGAGAAGGCAATTGCCCTTAAGACTGCCTGTATTTCCGGATAATAAAAAACGGACCATGGCCAGCCTGGCAAAACCCTTTACCATGGCCATGCAGCAAAGAGCCATAAAAAAAACAATTGCATGGAAAAAGGAAAACCTGATTTCCAGCACTACGGCCGGAACCATTTTAAGCCTTTTGGAAGATGAGTACGCCGGTGATGCGATTTTAAACCAAAACAGCTATTCGGCCCAGGCCATGGGTATCAACCAACAGCTTGGAAAACGCATGCTTAAAACCAGTGAACATCCGCCGGATATTGTATATCTGGAAATCGAAAAGGTTACCGCCTTTCTGCTCGGCAACGACCTTAACCATGAAAACAGCCTTGCATACCGAATATTTTTCAATACAACGCTGCGTGACGCTATTATTAAACATCTGGACGGCTGCCCAGGTTGCTGGCATGCCGATAAGCTCAATGCCAGAGATATGACTCCTGGAAAACCGCATGGAACTGCGACAGGTACTATTTTTTTCTGGGGAATTGATGATTATAGGCACAGGGTTCCCCTTTTATTAAAATTCATAAAAGGCGATCTTTATCTATGCGGCAGGGATGACCGGGGCGATTCTTTTACCATGAATTTTACCCCGGATGAGCTTATGCAGGCGCTTGAAAAACAAAAACTATTGCCGTCCCTGCTCACCTGTTTTCTGCTCATCTGTTTTGCCAGGGGATTTAACTGTGTGGGCGGCGTATTCCAAGGCGCATATCTCACCTGGATGAAAACCGCTATTGCCGACTGCCTTCAAGCACAGTCAGATACCGCAAATGCTGGAATTATAAGGCAGATCACCACGAACCTTTACCAAGACGCGATGCTGGCATTCATGAGCCCAGGGCAGGACAATGAACTGTTGCCGGCAGGTCCCATTGAAATCATCCAGGCCGGGGGAGTGAACAGAAACGACCTGATCAAAGCGTTTGGCCTGACCGTTACCCAGGCCCATATGGCAGGCCTTTTTGGCGCACTCAAAGATGCAAATACCCCAATCACCTGTCAACCGGACTGGCAGCAGATGGTGGCACAGGCATGTTCCAGGGAGCTATCCGGAAAAATCCCCTTATGTGAGAACCCATAACCTATTTCTTAGGAATCTCAATGTCTTCAACTATTTCATCTGCTGCACTTAAAACATCAACAGGCGGATCATAACCGATCAATTCAGCAGTTTTTAAATTAATGGCAATTTTCGGGGGGTCTTCAAACAACTGCGCGATATCCCTTGGTTTAGCTCCGTTGAATATTTTGGCCATGGTCTTGGCATAAAACCGCCCGACATATTGAAAATTTGCCCTGGATATACTCATTAAGAATCCATATTTTACCTGCTCGGAATGGGACTGGGTAAAGGTAGGAATCCGGTATTTATTGGCTATATTTACAAGCTCGGGAATACTGTCTGCATTTACACCGTTCTGAGTGGTAACATAAATGGCATCAGCGCTCTTCCCTAAAGTTGCAAAGCATTTTTTTACACTTTCCTCGTCTTTTTTGACATCTGCACCTTCATCTGTGGTGAAACAGGGAACAATTTTAAATCCACGCTCATCTGCCACTTTTTTGACACTGTCCAGTGCTGCGTAACTGCGACCCTGCTCAGTATCCTGGTAGGCAATACCAAGTTTATTGAATCCGATAATGTCATGAAAAAGCTTAATCTGACGTTCATGGCGGTAGGGATCAACCCGGGCATGAACATGATCAAAACCCGAATCGGCAACGCTTTTAATAATACCGGCAGTCAGTGGGTCCGTGGTTGAGATAACAAGTGTAGGCACTGTGTGGTCATTTGTGGCAAGCTTGAGACCGGCCTTGGTTCCAGCCGCAATGATCAAATCAATATCTTTTTTATTATTCAGACGTGAAATAATTTGCGGCACCATCTTTTCAATAAGCGGAGTGTCCCAGTTACCGGTGTAATGCGCATCCTTGACAAATTCAATGTACCTGCTGTTGGTGCTATTTACCAACCACTGCCACAATTTGGCGGTTTGCTCACCGGACTGATCCGGAATTTTGGCCGTTTCCATCCATCCCATGTCCATCAATCCCCTGACAATCCCCAGAAAATTGAGTTGGTAATTAACGTATTCGCCACCCTCAAAATACCCGATCCGCCATTTTTTGCCATCATTCGTACCTGGCTTTATGCTGAAATGACCCTTGTCAGCAGCCATGACCGAAACAGAGGAAATCAGGAAAAAAAACAGAATTAAACAAAAAAAATGTTTTAATATTTGCATTGGCGTTATCCCTTTCAATAAAACAACGGACGTTAAAAATGGACATTATCCATATTACAGAATGAGACATTATTAGTTTAATCTCTCATAATTTAATCGTCCTGTAACGGGTTCCTTTTTTAAAAGCCTCTGGAAAGAGACTCGCTGCAACAGATGACTTATGAGTTATAAACCCCAACGTAGCAAAAGGCATGAGAATTATAGCTTCAAGACGCTCAAGGTTGCGGGATATGGTAGGCGACCTCAAAACCTTGACAACAAATAAAGAAAAATTCTCATGGCTTCTCAGAAGGATAAAAAATTTAAGCAAATTAAAACAAAATCAGGATCTGACCTATGTGAGATCCTGATGATAATGCGGTATATGAATTTTCATTTTGATTCCAATCGCTTCATTAATTTTAAAAAAATTTTATACAACGTTGGGGGTAAAAACCGCGCCTGCCAACAGGTCATGCAAGCCTTTGTATGCACATAAAGTGCGTCAATTCTCGCCCTATTCAACAATCTCCAGAATGACTCTTTTCTGTTCCTTTGCAGAAGCACAGGAAAGGATAGTGCGCATGGCCTGGGCTGTCCGACCTTTTCTGCCGATCACTTTTCCTAGATCTTCTTTGGCCACCCGCAGTTCCAGAACAACGGTTTGCTGAGCTTTGATCTCTTGTACTTCAACCTTTTCAGGATCATCAACCAGCGCTTTCGCCATCAGTGTAATCAACTCTTTCATTACGGATCTCCTTTAACCAAAATGATAATGAATAAGATATTTAAGCTACAACATTTAACGGTTTATGGTTGACCTGTCGAAATCGTCGGTATAGAATATCATAACTGGATATAATCACAACCCCCTATTTACAGTGCTTTGAAGATTTCAATGTAAAACCCGGAATTGAACCGGAAAAATATTTATTCTTCATGCCATATCGCAGGAATAATCGTGAGAACCATAAGACGAAAATAGTCATTCCCCTTGACATAAAAACGGAATTCATTATTTTAGAGAGGTTATTATATTTATGTACCGGGAAAATATTTTATTCCTTTGCCCGATAAAATATTTGTTTTTGGTAAGGGCATACAATTAAGGATGTATGAAGTGGTCACAGAAATTACAATACAGGATTCAGAACGTAAAATGCTGTCCGAAGCCGGATATGGGGAACCGGCTATTGAATATTATCTTGGAAAAAAACATATGGGTTCCATTGAAGATGCGAACCAAATTTCCTTTAAAGTTGGTTCCTGCGGTGATACAATGAAAATCTATTTAAAAGTTGATGAACACGAAATTGTTCAGGATGCCAAATATGAGATCGCAGGATGTGCAGGTGCCATCTCTGCGGCAATGGCGACTGTTGATCTTGTCAAGGGAAAAACTATTGAGCAGGCTTTAGAAATAAATGACGGAGATGTTTTCAGGGTCCTTGAAAGTATACCGGAAAAAAAGCATCATTGTATCCAACTGGCAGTCAAAACAATGCATCAGGGCCTTGAGGAATTTCAAACGACACACGTTTCTTAAGTGGTTTTCCAGTATTGTTCTTGTCTGCATTTCGCTTCTATCAGCCGGATGTGTCTCATCGAATTTCAGCGTTGAGACCCTGGCCAAATCCGATATCAATATGGTATCGGATATTTATATTGAGCAGACACGTACGCTTCTAAAAACACTCACCCGAAAATTGTACAAAATGAATCCCGGGGAACTGGCTAAAACCCCGGGAGCAACTATCTCATCCAGGATTTCAGACATATTCAAATGCCCTGCCCCGCCTCCCGAGCCTGATCTTATAAACAGACGGTCAACCCACGCCATGTTGGCAGGCCTTGAACCCGATTATAAAGGAGACCGGGTATATGCGGTCATGTACGGATTGTTCACCATGCTGCACATGGCCTATAACAATAAATGCCGCCTGTTCATGCTTGATTTTCTCTCCTCCCAAAATTTTTACAATTCAGCCAGAAATATAGAAATTCTGGTGTGGCGCCTGAAAACCAGACATACATCCACCGGTAGAGTATGCCTGATCACCAACACCCTGGAGGGGGACATACCCAACTTAAGCTTTGAGCGGATTTTTGGTAAACTAATTGTTTTATCAGATACCATGGCCCTGATAATAGCTGAACGGGGGGACCGGTTCGTCAAACAGGCAGTCCATATAGCCAGCATGAGTTTTCTTCCCGTGGGACTTTAGAACCTGTTTAAAAATTAGGGGATCGAAGCGAAATATCATGTGATTGCAGCCAATCAGTCTATTTTTAAACAGGCTCGTAACCTTGATATTCAAAAAAAAGAGTTCTGCATCGCTTTTTCAAATCGTATCACCTGCTCTCTGTAATATTGGCTTCTTTGGGTTGAAATCTCAAGCGCCTGCTTTGCCGCCGCCAATGCCTGGCTTTTCTGATTATTCAAATACAGGGCTTCGGCATAGGTATCCAATATATATGCTTCCTTTTGGATATCCACGGCCCGACGGGCCAGGGCCAGAGACCTGGGGGCGTTTTGAAAGGCTTTATCCGGGCATGTGGCCAGAAGCCAGGCCAGGTTATTCAAGGCATGGACATTAACCGGATCAATTTTTAAAACATTTTCATAGGCCACCGTGGCCTTTTCATACTGCCGGGCATCATAATAAAAATCACCCACCTGCACATATAAATCAGAATTATCAGGATTAAGCTCAAGCTGACGGCTTAAAATTTTTCCGGCGACAAATCGGGTAAAAGAGGTGTTAAGTCCTCCGTAACTAACACTGTACCCAATGAAAAAAATACCCCCAACAGCAAGGAGATACCCGGCAATCATTTTTTTTACTTTCCCATGGTGGCTTTGGATCAGATCCGGGTTCATCCGGCACTTTTCCAAAAAACCAATACGCTTTCCAATGCTGAAATGGTGCCAGTTGGGTTTATCAATGGACTGGCGGCTTAGGGATGCAATCTTGTAAAAGGTGGAAATCAATGCCGATGGCGAAGTTGAGTATTTAAAAATATGCAGATCTGCCTGGCGTTCAAAAGACCGCATGAACAGACCAAAAACAAACCGAAAATACAGAATAAACAGCCCTATGAGTATCAGACAGGTGATGGCGGCATGGGTCGTATCCTGACTGAGCCCTAAAAAAGTCCCCCCGTCATGCAAGGGATTGATCAAATAAATCATGAGCATTAAAGGTTCAAAAAAAACAAAATTACAGGCAATAAATCCGGCAAAGAAAAACAAATAAAAAAGCATGTGCCGGTGATATACATGACCTATTTCATGCAGGATGACCCCTTGAATTTCATCATCATCCAGACAGGCAAGCAATGCCGGCGTCACCAGGATATACCGGAACCGACCGACAATCCCCATAACACCGGCAGTGATCATACCGCCGCCAAACAGGTTCCAAATCAGGATATCTCTGTATTTGAGATCAGCCATCCGGCATGTTTTTTCAATACGCTGCCTGTCAAATCCTGGTGCCAGTGGACGACATCCCCATAAACGCTGTATCAGGACCGGTCCAAACACAGAGATGGCAATGACAAAAAAAAGAATGTAAATCACTTCCCCGACTGTGGAGTTTAAAAAGCGATTAAGTCCTTCAAAGGGTAAAAGTCCCAGGCAGTCAGCCAAAAAAGACAGAAGACACCAGGGCAGCATGGCAGGCAGGCAAAAGGCAACATTGGAAAGGATAAAACTTTTTTTGGTCAAAGAACCGGTAAAAAAACGTTTCTGGATCTGATAGGCAAAGTTCCATATCAAAATCAGATAAAAAAGAAACAATCCAAGAAACAACATCGCACCGAGGGTGGGCACCCATTGGAATAAAGCAATACCCGATAGTAAATGATTTACACGGAAGCCATAAATATTTACGGCAAAAAGCACCAGAGCCACAATGGAAAGTCGTGAAACAGCTGTATTCACCCGCTGGTCAATATCCTGTGTCGCCAAGGACTGCCCAAGGGCTGACAGGCGATTGAAACAAAGCCGGCAGACCAGGGCAAAAACAGCCGTTGAGGCCAGGCAGAAACCAATGGCCCCGAGGTCAACCCCCGAAGGTTTGTCAAACAACTCCGACGTAGTGTAAATAACCAGGGCTGCCAGAAAATATATAAAATTTGAAAACACGGGTCCTATACCACCTGGCCTGTTGAAGCGAACCGGTCCAGAACAATCCATGTTTTTACATCAAACAGAATATTGTCTTGGCGCATACAGTTGACGGCCTGGTCTTGGGAGAGCATTTTTACCTCAATCAATTCGGAAGCCTCGTTATGCTCGATATTTGCCGATCCGTCACATGCCACATACAAAAGGCTGATGCTTTCGTCTGTTAATCCTGCTGAAGAGAATATCGCGGGGCTTTGCTTTATCACATTCACAACAGTTAAGCCGGTTTCTTCATATAGTTCGCGCCGGCCGGCCTGGACAATACTTTCGCCGGAATCCACAAGGCCTGCGGGAAAACCATACTGAAACCCGCCTAAGGGCACCCGGAATTCTTTGATAAGGACCAATTTATTCTCCCGTTCATGGAACGGGACAATCACTACGGCATCGGGCTCGGCCGAATTTTGCCTGGACGCATACAGCCAAGACTTATTCATGCCGCCCCTGTCTTTGTAATCGGCGCGAATTAAATTCAGATGAGGATAATCCGTTATCTGTTCTTTTTTATATATGTCCACAAAAATCTCCTGATTAAATTAAATAAAGATAAAATTAAGACATACCAGTCCTGAATGCAACGCGAATAAACAATATATTGGACTTAAGGGCCTCAGATGTACATTAAATATTTAAACGAGAGCCAGAAATGAGAAGCACTACCCAAAATGACAAAGCAGTGCCAGATCTCGTGAAAACCCAGAATCCGGGGAAAGGGATTGGGCCTTTTCAAGCTGTAAATAACAGCGCCGACGGTGTAGAAAAGCCCCCCTGCGGCCAGCCACATTAAAGCACCGGGTTCCAGATTTTTAACCAGGGGATATGCGGCAATCACGCAAAGCCAGCCCATGACAAGATATATCACGGTGGAAATCCATCTGGGCGCTCCCATAAAAAGAATCTTAATGAATATACCGGCACACGCAATGGCCCATACGGCCCCCAAAAGGCTCCAGCCCCATGCCCCCCGCAAAGGGACAAGACACAACGGGGTGTAGGAGCCTACAATGACAACAAATATCATGATATGGTCGATGCGGCGGAAAACTGTTAATGCCCGGTCTGAAATTTTTAAGGCATGATAGAGGCAACTTGAAGCGTACATTAGAATGAGAGTTCCGCCAAAGATAGAGAAAGACACCACATGCCAGACATCGGCATACAGGGCCGCAGATATCACCATTAACGTCAATGCAGCTATGGCGCCCACTGCTCCGGCCCCGTGAGAGATGGCATTGACAGGTTCCCTTAGAAATTTTTCACATATACACATAATTTGTCATTTATCCCTGAGATATGATTTAGACAAGGTGCGTCAGATCTAATTTACATTATTTTTACCCAATTCGGCCAATCTATTTCTTACAAATATGAGCATAAAAGGTTCTACATATCCGATCTATGCACAAAACAAGAAAATCTTTTGAAAAATAGACATAATATGCTAAATATTTACGAATGTTTCTTTAAATATCAAAAATCATTATTAAGGAGAAAGTTATCTATGAAGCGGTTAAATATTGCGTTTATCTGTATCATTTCACTGGTTCTCGTATCTGTTGCCGGAGCAGGAACACTGGATGACGTTAGAGCCCGCGGCTATCTTAAAGCCGGTGTAAACGGCGACCTGTTCGGGTTCAGCAAGCCAGACAAAAACGGCGAATGGAAAGGCCTGGATGTTGATGCAGCCAAAGCCGTTGCAGCCGCTGTTTTTGGCGATGCAACCAAGGTTCAATTTACTACATTGACCGCTGTACAGCGTTTGCCGGCAGTACAATCCGGTGAAGTGGACGTACTGTGCCGCAATACGACCGTAACCCTTTCTAGAGAAACCAAAAACGCCCTTAACTTTGTTCATCCCAACTACTATGACGGCCAGGGTTTTCTTGTATCCAAAAAACTGGGTGTCAAAAGTGCAAAAGACCTGGACGGTGCGACTGTCTGTGTTCTTCCCGGTACCACCACTGAGATGAATGTTGCCGACTACTTCAGGGGCCAAGGCATGGACTGGAAACCCGTTGTTATTGAAAAAACCGCAGAGCTGGCCAAGGCCTTTTTTGCCGGCCGTTGCGATGTGCTTACATCTGATGCGTCCCAGCTGGCTGGTGCCCGGGCGATAGCGCAGACACCGACTGATTATGAAATTCTACCGGAAATTATATCAAAGGAACCTTTGGCGCCTGTTGTCAAGCACGGTGATGACCAGTGGTATGATATTGTTAACTGGACCATCATGGCCATGATCCAGGCTGAAGAATTCGGCATTACGTCCCAAAATGTTGATAAAATGCTCAAATCCAAAAAACCGGATATCAAGCGTTTCCTTGGCGTAACGCCGGGTATGGGCGCCCAATTAGGCCTTGATAACAAATGGGCCTACAATATTGTAAAACAGGTGGGCAACTATGGTGAAAGTTTTGACCGCACCGTCGGCCCCAATACTCCACTTAGGCTGCAAAGAGGCCTCAATGCCTTGTGGACCGAAGGCGGTCTGATGTATGCATCGCCCATCAGATAGCAATTTTCCAATATAGCCCGGAGTCTGAGCATTCAGCCTCCGGGCCTTTTCATCTGAATTAATAAATTATGAAAAACAGTATTTTGGAAGAAAAAGTACCGTTTTGGCTGGACCCGGATAAACGGGCCATTGCCTACCAGGCACTGACCGTAATCATGGTGGGCCTTTTAGCCTGGTATCTGATCTCAAACACTCTGGCCAACCTTGAGCGACAAAATATTGCCTCTGGTTTCGGCTTCATGGATAAAGAAGCAGGCTTTGAAATCGGTGAAAGCCTGATCCCCTATTCGGCTGCAGACTCCTACGCCAGAGCGTTGGTCGTCGGCATCCTGAATACGCTTAAAGTCAGTGTCCTCGGCATTGCTTTGTGTCTTGTCCTCGGCGTATTTGTCGGTATATCCAGACTATCCGACAACTGGTTGGTGAAAAAACTGGCCGGCATTTACATTGAAGTCATGCAGAACATACCGATTTTGCTTCAGCTTTTCTTCTGGTATGCCCTTTTCTACGAAGCCCTGCCCCCGGTCAAACAAGCCCTGAATCCTTTTCCCGGTATGTATCTGTGTAATCGGGGAGTCATCATGGCGGCCCCGGTCTCCCATCCGGCCCATGTCTACATGTTTATTGCTTTCGGCTTAGGGATTGTGGGAGCATTGATCCTGAAATCCTGGGCCTGGCGGCGACTGACATCATCCGGAAAGGATTTTCCTGTTTTCTGGACCTCTTTGGGCATTATTATCGGCCTGCCGTTTCTGATATGGTTACTCTTTGGTGCACCGCATACCATGGATGTCCCTAAACTGAAGGGATTTAATTTCAAAGGCGGACTGATGCTTTCGCCTGAATTCATTGCCCTGCTGTTAGGCCTTGTAATTTACACATCAGCCTTTGTGGCAGAGATTGTACGCGCCGGTATCCAGGCCATCGACCGGGGCCAGACAGAAGCGGCCATGTCCCTTGGGCTTAAAAAAAGCCTTATCCTCAACCTGGTTATCCTTCCCCAGGCCCTTCGCGTCATCATCCCGCCGTTGACAAGCCAGATGCTCAACCTGCTTAAAAATTCGTCGCTGGCCATTGCCATCGGATATCCGGACTTTGTTTCTGTGGCCAACACCACCATTAACATCACCGGACAGTCCATTGAGGGGGTTGCACTGATCATGGGATGCTATCTTATGTTTAGCCTGACCACCTCCCTGTTCATGAACTGGTACAACAAAAAATCGCAATTGGTGGAAAGATAATATGACTGTCACCCCCATAAATATTGAGGAAATAAAAAGTATCAAACTACCGGTGACCCAAAGAGGCGTCATTGGCTGGTTTAAGGAAAACCTGTTTAATGGAATTTTTAATTCCGTTTTAACCCTCATTATCCTTGCCTTCCTCCTTAAATTTCTTCCACCCTTTATTCAGTGGGCCTTTATCAAGGCATCCTGGTTCACGACCCCGGATGTCTGCAAACAATGCGAAGGGGCCTGCTGGTCCGTGGTATTTAAAAACTTACGGTTTGTTATTTTCGGTTTTTACCCCCATGATCTTCACTGGCGGCCCTTTACGGCCATGATGATCCTTTTTGTGCTGTTATTTTTCTCCAGCAACCGCAGATTCTGGGTAAGAAAGCTGGCATACGCTTGGCCGATCGGTCTTGTGGCCATGGGGATTCTCATGAAGGGCGGAATTTTAGGATTAACCTCTGTGAACTCCATGAAATGGGGGGGGCTACCTTTAACACTGCTGCTTTCCGTCTTTGGACTGACCGCAGCATACCCCCTGGGTGTCATTCTCGCCCTTGGCAGGGGATCAAAGATGCCGTTGATCCGGCTGATGTCTGTTGCCTATATTGAACTTATCAGGGGCGTACCTCTCATTTCACTGCTTTTTATGTCATCCATTATTTTCCCATTATTTCTGCCCGAAGGGCTCACCATCAACAATATTCTTCGGGCACAGGTCGCCATTATTCTGTTTACGGGCGCCTATGTGGCCGAAGTGGTCAGAGGTGGGTTGCAGGCCATGCCCAAGGGGCAGTTTGAGGCCGCAGATGCCATAGGCCTGAACTACGTCCAGACCATGCGCTTGATTATTCTACCCCAGGCCCTTAAAATCGTCATCCCGCCCACAGTCAGCGTTCTGATTTCCGCGTTCAAGGACACCTCCCTTGTGGTTATCATTGCCCTGTTTGATTTTTTGATGACCGCAAAAAACGTCATCCAGAACCCTGAATGGATGGGATTTTCCACCGAAATGTATCTTTTTGTGTCCCTGATTTATTTTTTAGGCTGTTTTTCTATGTCCAATTTTTCACGCAAGCTTGAGCGGGAACTGGATACGGACAAACGATAAAGATCTTTTTTTGAAAGCATAAACTATGAACGATACCAGACAAGACGACGTAATTATCCAGATACAGAGCCTGAACAAATGGTATGGCGATTTCCATGTATTAAAAAACATCAACCTGGAAGTCAGAAAGCAGGAGAAAATAGTCATCTGCGGGCCTTCGGGTTCGGGAAAATCTACTTTGATCAGATGTATTAACCGTCTGGAAGAACACCAGAAGGGAAAAATCATTGTTGACGATATAGAACTGACTAACAATTTGAAAAATATTGAAAAGATTCGTACGGAAGTGGGTATGGTTTTCCAGCATTTCAATCTTTTCCCCCATCTGAGCATCTTGGACAACCTGACCATAGGCCCAATATGGGTAAGAAAAACACCAAAAAAAGAAGCCGAAGAAACCGCCATGTTCTATCTTGAAAAAGTCAAAATCGCAGAACAGGCAAATAAATTTCCAGGCCAGCTTTCCGGTGGGCAGCAGCAGCGGGTGGCCATTGCCAGAAGCCTTTGCATGAAGCCCAAAGTGATGCTTTTTGATGAACCCACCTCGGCCCTGGACCCAGAAATGGTCAAAGAAGTTCTGGATGTCATGGTCCAGCTTTCCGAAGAGGGCATGACCATGATTGTGGTCACCCATGAAATGGGGTTTGCCAAAACCGTAGCCCAGCGGGTCATGCTCATGGATGAAGGAATGATTCTTGAGGAAAATAATCCCACGGATTTCTTTGAGCATCCCGAGCATGAACGCACCAAGTTCTTCTTAAGTCAGATTTTAAACTAATTTACGGAAACACGTCCCATGAAATGCGTCAAAGGCGATTTAATTCAGCTGGCCCGGCAAGGGCAGTTTGATCTCATTATTCACGGCTGCAACTGTTTTTGCACCATGGACGCCGGAATTGCCAAACAGATCCGCACCCAATTTCCCCAAGCCTGGGAAGCCGACCTTGCAACGGAATCCGGTGACAGATCTAAACTTGGCAGTTATTCAAAGGCATGCGTAAATACGCCATCCAGCAAGTTATATGTGATCAATGCCTACACCCAATATCACTATTCGGGGGACGGGGTGCTGGTTGATTATGATGCCATAGCAAAGGTTTTTACCACACTGAAAAGACAATTCAGCGGTAATCGCATGGGATATCCTAAAATTGGGGCCGGGCTTGCCAAAGGCGACTGGAAAATTATCCGTAAAATAATAGACAGCGCTCTGGAAGGCGAGGCTCACACGCTGATTGAGCTTAGTTAATTACATCAGATAATTAAAAAATAATCAAATTAGGGTTTGCACAATTGCTGATTTTATCTTAGTGTTTGGACGAAAAATATACATTAAGACTAAAGATAAAGATTAAAAAAATGATTAAAACAGCAATTGTGGGCGCATCAGGCTATACCGGCCTGGAACTTGTCAAACTGATTTCCAACCACCCTGAGGCCAGCCTCGAAGCAGTCACCTCAAACTCGTACCAGGGCAAATCATTTACCGACATCTTTCCTTCCATGCGCGGATTTGAATCCCTGATATGCACGTCCTTTGATGCCAAAGCGCTTTCAGGTAAAGTGGATGTCGTATTTCTGGCCTTGCCCCACAAGGTTTCCATGGCATTTGCACCCGAACTCATAGATCAGGGTATAAAAGTTATAGATCTATCAGCGGACTTCAGGTTTGATGATGCCAAAGCATATGAAGCGGTATATCAGCCCCACACCGCCCTCAATCTTCTGGAAGAAAGCGTTTACGGTTTGTGTGAACTCAACCGTGAGCAGATCAGAAACGCAAGGATAATTGGGAACCCCGGGTGTTACCCAACATCCATCCTTATGCCTCTGGTTCCGCTGCTCAAGGAAAAGCTGATTTTCCCCCAGGGCCTGATTTCAGATTCGAAATCCGGGGTCAGCGGGGCAGGACGCTCTCTTTCCCTGACCACCCATTTTTGTGAGGTAAACGAGTCCTTTGGTCCCTATAAAGTGGGTAATCACAGGCACACCCCTGAAATCAACGAAGTGTTGACTAAAGCTGCCGGGGAAACAGTGTCCCTGACCTTTGTTCCCCACCTGGTACCCGTAATCCGTGGTATGGTTTCAACCATTTATGCCCAAATTTGTGAAGGTGTCGACGAAAAACAAATTCGCAACGCCCTAAATAAATGGTATAAAAATGAACCGTTCATCAGGATTCTGCCCCCGGATAAATTTCCGAACATGTCCCATATCAAGGGAACAAACTGTTGCGATATCGGTTTTTACCTGGAAGCTGAATCGGGCCGTCTTATACTGGTTTCAGCCATTGATAACTTGCTCAAGGGAGCTGCCGGCCAGGCAGTACAGAATATGAACATCATGTTCTCCATTGACGAAAAAGCAGGGTTGGATTGGGTGCAAACCCCGCTGTAAGTAAATTTCCACTTGACCGGATAATATATACCTTGTATTAATAGGCAGATGAAAAGTCGAATTAAAATATGGCTTCATTCAGGGGATAGTTCAAGGATCAAAGAAATTTCGCTTAGAAAATCATTTTTACTTTGTTCTATGTTTCTCTTCCTATCCTGCGTCGGGATAGTATCCTACTTCGGCTATGATTACTATTTGCTTAAGCGGACTGAGCGTGATAATGGCGTACTATTTGAAACCATCACCGCCCAAAAAACTGAACTTGAAGACCAGAGACGCCAAATTCAGATGTTTGCCGGAGAAATTCAGGGATTAAAAGAGCAGATCACAAAACTTGGACAATTAGAGAATCAGGTACGTCTTATTGCAGATATCGACAAATCAGGACGATCATCAGGCTTTTTGGGCATCGGTGGCGTATCGAAAACCGATCTTGATCAAGAAATCCCCCTTAACACCCACCATAACGCTCTGATACGGGAAATGCATCATCAGGTAAAACAGATCAAATCGGTTGCTGATAAAGAAAAACTTGATTTCAATGACCTGATTGACCAACTGACGAAAAAGAAAAACCTGCTGGCCTCCTCCCCATCCATCAAGCCGGTCTCAGGTGTTATCACCTCGCCCTTTGGTTACCGTAGATCTCCTTTCACCGGAAGGAGAAGCTTTCATTCAGGCCTTGATATCTCCAACCGAATAGGTACTAAAATTGTTTCAACTGCGACCGGAAAAGTGGTATTTGCCGGAAGAAAAACTGGATACGGAAAGGTTGTCGTTATTGACCACGGATATGGAAAAGCAACCAAATATGCACATTTAAGAGACATCCTCGTTCATAAAAGCCAACAGGTCAAACGAGGGGAAGCAATTGCCACATTAGGCAATACCGGTCGAACCACCGGCCCCCATCTTCACTATGAGGTTCTTGTCAACGGTACACCTGTCAACCCCTCAAAATACATCCTCAATTAGTGTATAGAGGTTTATTGTTCGTTGTTTCACCACCTGCTCAAAAAAAATTTGTATCTATTGAGAAATAAGCATGTTTGTTCAAATTCAAATCGGATAAAAATTTTAACTACAGTCATACACAACATATTTACGAAGAACTCTCCTTCGAGTCCGAGGATTAAAAATTTCATCCAACGAGTTCGAAAAAGAACTCTACTCAAAATCGGGCAAAAAACTTATTTCTGAATGAACACGAATTATTTTTTTCTTTTATTTCCTATAAGAATGCTTATATGTTGTACTGACAAATTAAATGACCTCATAATATAAACAGGCAGCGTTTACATGGTACTCAATTTTCTTACTAAACTCTTCGGATCCAACAATGATAGGATACTTAAAAAAATTCAGCCTATTATTGACCAGATAAACGAATTTGAACCCCAAATCCAGGCTTTATCGGATATCCAAATCGGTGAAAAAACAACTGAGTTTAAAAACCGTCTGGCAAAGGGAGAAACCCTGGACGACATTCTTCCCGAAGCTTTTGCCCTGGTCAGGGAAGCGTCGGTGCGTACCCTTGGACTTCGCCATTATGACGTCCAGCTCATTGGCGGCATTGCATTGCACCGCGGGACCATTGCAGAGATGAAAACGGGTGAAGGTAAAACCTTGATGTCCACCCTACCCGCTTACCTGAATGCCCTTTCGGGCAAAGGCGTTCACATTGTTACGGTCAATGACTATCTGGCCAAACGTGACGCTGAATGGATGTCCCAGGTGTATGATTTTTTAGGACTGAGCGTAGGGGTAGTTCTTCATGACCTGGATTCCCAGGAACGCAAACAGGCCTATGCCGCAGACATCACATACGGCACTAATAACGAATTTGGTTTTGACTACCTGCGGGACAACATGAAATTCGACCCCGAAGAGCTGGCCCAGGGAAATCTAAACTTTGCCATTGTGGACGAGGTGGACTCCATTCTCATTGACGAGGCAAGAACCCCGTTGATTATTTCAGGCCCGGCTGAAAAATCGACCCATCTGTATACCCAGATCAACACGATTATCCCGGCATTCGAAAAAGATACCGACTATACCCTGGATGAAGAATCAAAAACCGTGTCCCTTACCGAAGACGGCATTGCAAAGGGTGAAGAGCTGCTCAATGTCGATAATCTTTATGATCCGGCCAATATTGAACTTTTGCACCACCTCAACCAGGCTTTAAAGGCCCATGTAATTTTCAAACGTGACACAGACTACATTGTAAAAAATGACCAGGTTATCATTGTAGATGAATTTACAGGCCGGCTTATGAGTGGCCGGCGGTACTCGGAAGGTCTTCACCAGGCCCTTGAGGCCAAGGAGGGGGTTAAAATTGAAAATGAAAACCAAACCCTTGCCTCCATCACCTTTCAGAACTATTTTAGAATGTATGACAAACTGTCTGGCATGACCGGAACAGCGGAAACGGAAGCAGAAGAATTTAAAAAGATTTATAATCTTGATGTGCTCGTCATTCCGACAGACAAGCCCATGGTCCGTGAAGACCGGGCAGATCTTATCTACAAAACCCAGAAGGAAAAATACGATGCCGCCATCCAAGAGATCATCCGGCTGCATAAAAAAGGACAGCCTGTACTGGTGGGTACCATTTCAATTGATGTCTCAGAAGCCCTAAGCGAAAAGCTCAAAAAAAAGGGGATTAAGCATGCTGTTCTCAATGCTAAGCATCACAAAGAAGAGGCGGAAATTGTGGCCAATGCCGGCCAGAAAGGCGCTGTGACCATCTCCACCAACATGGCCGGCCGTGGTACTGACATAAAACTAGGAGAAGGGGTTAAAGCGCTTGGTGGCCTTCATATTCTCGGCACATCCCGCCATGAATCCCGGCGTATTGACAACCAGTTACGGGGTCGGTCCGGGCGCCAGGGCGACCCAGGAAGCTCCCGGTTTTATTTGAGTCTGGAAGACGATCTGCTCAGAATTTTTGGCGGTGATCGTATCCATTCCGTAATGGACCGGCTGGGCATAGAAGAAGGCGAGCATATTGAGCATAAATTTATTTCCAAAGCCATTGAAAACGCCCAATCCAAGGTGGAAGGACACAACTTTGAAATCAGAAAGCACCTGCTCGAATATGACGATGTCATGAACCAGCAGCGCGAGATCATTTACCGCCAGCGTCGTCAGGCACTGACAGCCAAAGATCTCAGACAGGTGACCCACGATATGATGGAAGATGTTTCCTATGACCTTTTGGAAGGATTCGTTTTAGACAAAACAGCAATCACGGAGTGGGACCTGGAAGGACTTTCGGCAGCGATCAAAAGTCAATTCAATATGGATCTGTCCTTAGATGAGCCTGTGCAAAAAGCTTTTTCGGCCGACCAGCTGGGGCAATTTATATTTGATGCAGCCCAGGCCCGATACCAGAGTAGAGAAGAGATGTACGGCCCTGAAATCATACGCCACGTTGAACGGTTTATTATTCTTCAGACCGTAGACACCCGATGGAAGGAACATCTTTTGAACATGGACCATCTAAAAGAAGGCATCGGCCTTCGTGGGTATGCCCAGCAGGATCCTTTGCGTATCTATAAAAAAGAAGGGTTCGATATGTTCCAGGACCTGATGAACCGGATCAAACAGGAAGTGGTGGATATCCTGTTTAAAATTCAAATCGCCTCCCCCAACCAGGTTGAAGAGATGAAGCAGGAAGAACAGCAGGACCTGACTTTTTCTTCCCATTCTGACGAATCCGCCCCCAAACAGCCGGTCAGGCGCTCATCTGAAAAGGTCCAAAGAAATGCCCCCTGCCCCTGCGGCTCAGGCAAGAAATATAAGAAATGCTGCGGGCAATGACAACCATGGGTCGGCCTCTGGTCTTTCAACCCAGACTCAACCCACAACAAAATATGAAATGTAATTTAACAACTTATTGGGACCTTTATATAAATCAATTGAACCCAAGGTTAAGGTATGACATCCACTGATTCCAAAACCCGACCCAAAGTATCCCATGATGCAAGTGAGGATCATCCGCCTATGTATAAAGTGCTTTTACACAATGATGATTATACAACCATGGATTTTGTGGTGGATATTCTGGTCCGGGTATTCGGAAAATCTCTTGAAAAAGCCACACAAATAATGCTTAATGTACATAATAAGGGGAAAGCCGTGTGCGGTATTTATCCCCGGGAAATAGCGGAAACAAAAGTTCAGACAGTGCATAATCTGGCAAGCAGCAAAGGGTTTCCCTTAAAAAGTACAATGGAAAAGGAGTAAATGGTATATGATCAGCAAAGAACTATCCACAGCTCTCGGGTTTGCCGTTCGGGAAGCAAAAAAAAGAAGACATGAGTACGTATGTGTCGAACATGTTCTTTACGCCATTGTCAATCATGAATCCGGTTTTGAAACCATTGAAAAATGCGGGGGCAGCCCTGATCACATCAAAGAGGATCTTGAAAAATTTTTTGATGAGAAACTAACCAAAATAGAGACCAGTGAAGAGTATGTACTCCAGCAGACCATCGGTTTCCAACGAATGATTCAGCGAGCCATTAATCATGCCAGATCCGCTGAAAAATCTGAAGTAAATCTCGGGGATATCCTGGCATCCATTTTTCAGGAAAAGGATTCCCATGCAGCCTTTTACCTGGAATCCGAAGGCATTACACGCATCGATGTACTCAGGCTCATCTCCCATGATGGAGATAAAGAAAAAAAAGAGTTGCCTAATGAGGACAAGCCCCAGCAACTTTTCCAGCATGCCGACCCAAAACCCAAGCGCCAGAAGAAAAAAGATCCGCTGGCGTTATTTACTTCAGATCTGATTAAGCGGGCCCAGGACAATAAAATTGATCCCCTTATCGGTAGAACGCTTGAAACCGAGCGGGTGATGCAGGTCCTTTGCCGACGGCGGAAAAACAATCCCATCCTTGTGGGGGATCCCGGCGTTGGAAAAACTGCCATTGCAGAAGGCCTGGCATTGAAAATAAATGGCAAAACCGTGCCGGATCTGCTTCAAAACTGTGAATTGTACTCCCTGGATATGGGCGCTCTTTTAGCCGGCACCAAATACAGGGGCGATTTTGAACAGCGACTCAAAGACGTCATTTCCGCTTTGGAAGAAAAGGAAAATGCGCTTTTGGTGATTGATGAAATTCATACGGTTGTGGGTGCCGGTGCCACCACATCAGGCTCCATGGATGCCTCCAACATCCTCAAACCGGCCTTATCCTCCGGAGACATCAAGTGTCTTGGTACTACCACCTATGAGGAGTACAAAAACCATTTTGAAAAAGACCGGGCCTTCTCCAGACGGTTTGAAAAAATAGAAGTTTCAGAGCCCAGCGTGGAGGAAACCACCGAGATTCTCAAAGGTCTACGCACCTGCTACGAAGAACACCATGGCCTGAAATACCCGGATAAAACCATTGAAGCTGCGGCCTACCTGTCAGATAAATACATCAATGACCGATTCTTACCGGATAAGGCCATTGACGTTATCGACGAGGCCGGTGCCTTTTTAAAGCTTACGGCAAACGGCCGGCGTAAAACCGTCAGTCCTAAGGATATTGAAAAAATTGTGGCTAAAATAGCCAAAGTGCCGGTTTCCAGTGTGACTGCGACGGACAAGTCGTCCCTGGAATCTTTGCCCGGCAAACTGCTCAACGTTATATTTGGCCAGGATGATGCCATCGAAACCTTGACCACAGCGATCAAAAGATCCCGGGCCGGACTTGCAGCGCCGGACCATCCCATTGGTTCTTTTCTTTTCATGGGTCCCACAGGGGTTGGCAAAACAGAAGTGGCCAGGCAGCTGGCCGACAACATGGGCATTAAATTCCTACGCTTTGACATGAGCGAATACATGGAAAAACATGCCGTTTCCAGACTTATTGGTGCGCCTCCAGGGTATGTAGGGTTTGAACAAGGCGGCATTTTAACCGACAGCATCCGAAAACACCCCCATTGCGTGCTTCTTCTGGATGAAATTGAAAAGGCCCATATGGACCTTTACAACATTCTGCTCCAGGTTATGGATTATGCCACCCTTACTGACAATAATGGTAAATCCGCTGATTTCAGAAATGTGATCATTATCATGACATCCAATGCCGGTGCCAGGGAAATGAGCACCAACAGCATCGGGTTTGGGTCCCAAAACGCCAATTCCGATTCCCAAGGCATAAAAGCGGTGAAAAACACTTTCAGTCCGGAATTTAGAAACCGCCTTGACGGTATTGTCCAGTTTAACCATTTATCTAAAAAGGTGATGGAACTGATTGTGGACAAAAACATGAAGGAACTCAAAGCCATGCTCAGTGACCAGGGTATTTCTTTAAGCTATTCAGCCGGTGTCCGGACTCATCTGGCCAAGAAAGGCCATGATCCCAAATTCGGTGCCAGACCCCTGGCCCGTCTAATCCAGACCGAAATCAAAGACAAGCTCACCGATGAAATTCTTTTCGGACAGCTTGCAAAAGGGGGAAAACTCTCGGTGGGCCTAAAGGACGGTAAACTAACATTTAATATCAAATCGGCCTGATGCCCCTTTTCAGGTTATCTGAAAAAATTGAATTCCCGCCGGCTTGGCTGGCGAGATCTGACGGTTTGTTATGTATTGGGGGAGACCTGTGCGCAAAGCGTTTGATCCTGGCATATAGAAACGGTATTTTCCCCTGGTTTTCCAACAGTGAACCCATTCTCTGGTGGTCCCCTGATCCCCGGCTGGTACTTTTTCCCTCCAAAGTAAGGGTGTCGAAAAGCCTAAAAAAAACCATTCGAAAGGCTTGCTTTTCCATTCGGATCAACACCGCCTTTGAACAGACCATTGTGGCCTGTTCACAACCCAGGCAGGACAAACCAGAAGGCACCTGGCTGGTGGATGAAATGATTGATGCCTATATCACGTTGCACAAAATGGGGATCGCCCACTCCGTGGAAGCCTGGCAGGGTGACCGGCTGGCAGGCGGCCTGTACGGGGTCAGCCTGGGAAAAACCTTTTTTGGAGAATCCATGTTTTCCCTTGTACCCAATGCATCCAAGGTCGCTCTTGTGGCCCTGGCCCGGGAACTTGACAGTCAGGGATTTGGGATGATTGACTGCCAGGTCACCTCCGGCCATCTGCTTCGCATGGGAGCCCAGGAAATAACCAGAAACTTGTTTCTTGATATTCTATACCACGGTGTCGATCAAAAAGTACCGGAGAGCCTGTGGCAGTTCGGACGACATCTTTTCCCCCAAAACAAAACAGATTCAGCCCCAAGTAGTTTTGCACATGCCGTATAAGCAATGTATTGCTTGTACCTTGACAACCCCGGGTCCATAGTCATTATTTGTTTAGGTATTTTTTAAGCTAGGAGTATTATATGTTGTTCAGACTATTTTTATGTTTTACCCTGATCCCGGTGGCTGAATTATATATCCTTATCCAGCTTGGCGGTATTATCGGCGGATTAAACACCATAATTCTTGTCATTCTAACCGGATTCATTGGTGCCTATCTTGCCCGGATGGAAGGGTTAAACACCATGTTAAAAGTTCGCCAAAATTTAAACCAGGGAGTGATGCCGGCCGAGGAACTCCTGGATGCATTTATAATCCTTATTGCCGGATTAATGCTCATTACACCGGGTCTCTTAACGGACACAGCAGGCCTTTTGCTGTTATGGCCCCCCACTCGAAACAAACTTAAACGCTTTTTACGAAAAAAGTTTGACGAGATGGCTGCCAACGGGAGCATTAACATCACCCGATTTCATTGAACCGGTCAGGTAATCTGTATTCAATGGAAATAAGAAAACGCATCCTTGAAATGGTTCAAAAAAAGGAAAGCGATTTACCCACGCTCCCGGCTGTTGTGGATAACCTGATCCGGGCTGTTTCCAACGAAAATACGACCACCGAAACCTTAGCCAAAATCATTTCATATGACCTGGCTATGACCAATAAATTGCTCAAGCTTGCAAATTCTGTTTATTATGCCCAAAAAAATAAAGTCCAGACCGTTAAACGGGCCATTTCCGTTATCGGATTTGATGAAATCATCGGCATTGCACTAGGCATGGGCATCCTATCCAGCGTATCAGAAACGTCGAACCTAAGCCTTGATATGAAAGCATTGTGGATACACGGTATCGGCGTGGCCACGGCTTCAAAGCGGCTGGCAAAGCAGACCAATCCGGGAATTGCAGCAAAGATCTTTATCCCGGCCCTGCTCCACGATATGGGGAAAGTAATTTTTTCGATTTATTTTAAAAACGAATATAATGAAGTCCGGCAGTATGCACTGGAAAACAAACGTCCCCTTTATTTAAGTGAAAACAGTCTGTTAAAGCTTGATCATGCAGCATTATCCGCTCTTTTGATGACACGGTGGAATTTTCCTGCATCCATCATTCTGCCCTGCAGGTTTCATCATGCCCCGGAATCGGCGCCGGTTAAATACCGTCATCAGGCTATGATCATCAATCTTGCAAACTATCTTACACAGAAAGCCCAACTGGGTCATTCCGGCAATCCGGTACCTGTTACCATCAAAAATGCGTCCCAAAAAGTCGGCGTTAATGAATCCGGAATGATGCAGATGATAGGGTTGCTAAAGGCCCGAGAACCGCAGATCAAAGAATTTTTCAACATTACCACAGGCGTTGGCTGATCATTTGCTCGGCATCCATCGCGTTGGTCAAACCCCACAGACGTTATTTGTCAGATATCTTTAATCAACCGCTCTCCATTACATGCCCGGGCTGCCCTGTCAAACCCATCCAGGCTGTCCTCCAGGGCTTGGGCCAGCAGGGTACCCGCCGTATACGCCCTTGAATCACCCTGATGCTCTACGGCACAAAGCACATCCATGATACTCATGCACTCAATATCCATGGCCGGGGTATACCCGGTTGTATTGCCTCCAAGATTGACTGAATACAAAACATCCGCATTCATCAGAATTTCTAGAAGATAATGTACAATAGTCAAGGGCAGATTTAGTTCCCTTGCAATACGGATATCTGTGGCCGGGGGCTTTTTTTCGGCAAAACGCTGCACACATCCCTTGACAATTTCCAGCATGACAAGTTTTCTAGCCCGAATGCTCGTGGCATTTAAAGTCAGGTTCGGGGTTTTTTCATTTTCGATATTTTCCCACTCAAAAGCGATTTCCGTGCCGTAGAGCAGTACCCCCCAGGAGACCTGCAACCAAATCAGAAACATGGGCAATGCGGTAAAACTGCCATAGATGGCATTATAGCCTGTGACAAAAACCTGAAATTTCAAAAAGGCGGTCTGGATAATCTGAAACAGGGTGCCGGCAAACACCGCCCCTATGGCCGCTGCCCTGAAATTTATCTTTTTATGGGGTATGATCACATAAAAAAACATGAATAGCGACCAGGTGACCACATAGGGAACAATGCTGATAAAAAAAGAAATTATACCTTTAATGTCAATGGGAACGCCAAGATAGGCCCATAAGGATTCCAGACGTGGAATCATGAACAAATTCACGGATCCGGACAAAAGGGCGAGGAGTCCTGCAGCCAGTGCAATGGTCAGATAATCAGTGAGCTTTCTAATCAAAGGCCGGCCATCCCTGACCCACCAGATAGAGTTGAATGTATCTTCAATATGAAACATCAATTTAATCAGGGAGTATAAAAGAAGCAGAACACCCAGCACAGCCATGAGCCCGCCCTGGGTTTTTTCCAGCAGGTTATTGGAGAAAACCAGGATATTTTGGACAATCTCCTCATGGCCCTCAAACAAAGCCATCACCTCTGCCTCAAGGAACTGCCGGAACCCGAAGCCCTTGGCAATACCAAAGGCCATGGCCATAACAGGCACAATACTGAAAAGGGTATACAGGCTCAAAGCCGATGCACGCAGCGCACAACTGTCCCGTTGATACCCCCTAGCCGCTCTGTAAAGCACCCGGATGGCCTTGACCCTAAATGACTCAAAGGAAAAGGGAAAGGATATAATCGGCTTCATTTCCGCTTCAGCCATACCTCCAGGCGTTTTAAGCCTTCCTGTGTGGAGATTTTCGGCACATAGCCCAGGTCTTTTTTTGCCCGGCTGATATCAAACCAATGGGAGGTGGCAAGTTCCTTTGCAGCAAACCGGGTCATGGGGGGATCCTTTTTAATTCCAAAGGTTCGATAAATGAATTCAAAGAGCCACCCGGCCACATAAGCAGTCCTTCCGGACACATGCCCTTTAATGGGCGGCAAGCCTGCGGCAGCCAGAAACGCATTGGCCAAGGTCCATTTGGACATGGGCTCATCCTGGCTGATAAAATATATGTTTCCAGACAAATCAGGATTTTTGGACAACTTTTCAGCTGCCAGGATATGGGCATCGGCTGCATTGTCCACATAAATGGTGTCCACAAGATCCGTATCCGGACCAATGATTTTCAGCCGTTGCGCCCTACTAATAATACCCGGCACCAGGTGACTATCTTCCGGTCCCCAGATCAAATGGGGTCTCAAAATGATGACACAAAGCCCCTGCCCCGCCGCTTTAATTACCTCTTTTTCTGCCAGCGCTTTGGTTTCAGGATAGGGGGCCAGATATTTATTCGGATAAGGGGCCCACTCATTTGCCCCGTGCATATCCTTATCATCAAACACCACAGAAGGTGAACTGGTATGAATCAGCTGACTCACCTTATTTTTCATGCAGGCGTCAATGACATGCACAGTTCCGGTTACATTAATACGGAAATATTCATCATAAGCGCCCCATATACCGGGTTTTGCCGCAGTATGAAATACGGTGTCCATGCCTTTTAAGGCATCGGCCACAGCATCGGCATCAGCAAGGTCCCCCTGAATCTGGAAAGCGCCCAGTTTATCCAGTTCCGAATACCGGGACCGGGAAAATGAAAAAACATGCTCCCCTTTATCCACTAATTTTCTGACCAGCGCCTTGCCCAAAAAACCGCCACCGCCAGTGACCAGGGTATTTCCCAAACTCATTTTTTCTTCCCCTGCTTATTCGAAAGTTTATAAATATTTACTTGACAAGGTGCAGCTTTTTTTATAAAAGTAACTCGCCTTTCAGCTGAGCGGGAATAACTCAGTGGTAGAGTGCGACCTTGCCAAGGTCGAAGTCGCGGGTTCAAATCCCGTTTCCCGCTCCATCTTTTTTAAATTCACTTAAAAATCCAACTTGATACCTAAATCATTTTCCTGTGCAAATTCATAAATTGTGGATGCCACTGTCAGGTCAAACAGAGCCATGCCCACAGACTTGAAAAATAAGGTGCCGAAAGCCGGATTATTTTTTTGTTCAGTGGTCAAAGGTTCACGGACAAGGTGTGCAAAGGCAAGTAAATCCGAGTCTTTAACAATGCCGTGTTCCAAGGGTTGGCTCAAATCACCGCACTCCTTTGACGCAAAGGGGGTATCCACAAAAACACGGTCTGCTGTTTCAATGACGGCATCAGGAAACTCTTTCATATCAGGCCTGAATGATCCAATAGAGATAAAAGTTTTCCCCTTTACCAGCTTGGGATCATTGCTGAACACAGGCGTTTTGCTTGTTGTGGCGGCTACGACAAGTTCACAGGCCTTGACCAGACTGTCCGCAGTCTGTGCGACCTTAAAGTTTACATCAGGATACGCCGTTGCAAGGACTGCGACCCTTGCAAAGGCAGCCTCGGGAGAACGATTAAAAATCATCATCTGCTTTACCCTACGATTGAGCAGCAGGTACCGGGCCTGGGCCAGCCCCTGGACACCCGCCCCAATCACACCGGCCGTTTCGATGTTCTCACGGGTTAAAATCTTAATAGCAAGCCCGCCCACAGCACCAGTGCGCTCGGCCGTCAAAGCAGCCCCGTCCATGACAGCCAGTGGCATACCGGTTTTATTATCCGCCAGGGTCATGATCCCGTTGACAGCCGGGGCCCCAAATTGAGAAGCGCCTGGGAAAACAGACACCAGCTTGGTGGCAAAATAGTTGTGTTCAAAACAGGGCATCAATAAAAGGGTGTTACCGCCGTCCTCAACATGAATTCGGTCAGGCATCGTGTAGTTTTGATCTAGTAGCAACTCGTAGGCATGAAAAATAGCGTTCAGAATCAGGGACCGGTCAATTTTTGCAATATCTTTTTTGCCAATATAAAGCACGTTATTCGCCTCAAACATTTAATAATTACAAATTTCACATATCATAGACATAAAAAAAAGGCCATGGGAACCACGGAAGGTATGCCTTATGAAACATTTATGCTACAACCAGTCCATTATTAATACAAACGTGGGAAATAATTATGAGCAAAAAACAAGAACAGGTCTTATGCATCGACCGAAAAACCCTTCCGGCATCCTGGGTCACCCAAAGAACCGTCCTTTCAATGGATTTTCCCACATTTGCCGCCACATGCACCAAAGCTAAATGTTCCTTTGTCCGCCGGGGCATTGCAGAAGAAGACAGACAAAAAAAACAGATCATTCCGTATATTCTTCTACAGACAGCTGATGGCGGCATGACTGCGGCCTACAACAGGCAAGGCAACGAAAAACGACTCCATGACCTATGGTCCATCGGGATCGGCGGCCATATCAACCCAGAAGACAGTGCGATAGGAACAGACAGCTTTGAAAGTATTTTAAAAAAAGGTATGCAAAGGGAACTGGATGAAGAACTGGCCCGGCGAGTTGCCGGTGATCCCATTGAATTCATAGGAATTATCAGTGAAGATATTACACCGGTAGGCAGCGTTCACATGGGGGCGGTATTTCTAATCAGAACACAAGACCCGGAAGGCTATCTGCCTGGAGATGAATTGCGCAGCTTTACCTGGCATGCAACACAAAAGCTCTCCCAGCTGAATTTAGAACTATGGTCCGAGCTATCCCTGGAACTTATCAATTCATTGAATCCAACACTTTAAGTGCAATAGAACCATTTTTTTTCAGCACCTTTGATCCCCTTGTGATTTTACACAGGCTAATACCGTATTTTTCAGCAATTTTTCGCTGGGTTATACCCGCATGCAGATCTTTTAAAAGCTTCCAGCGCAGAGAAAGGTCAGAAAGCTCCGCCGGTGTAAGAATTTCTTCAAAAAAAATTTCCAGTTCATCCTTATTTTTGATGGATAAAATGACTTCCAGTAATTCCTGATCTATACGCATATTTTTTTTTGCACCCTGGTGATCTATTTTTTTTCAGAAAATAAATGAACCCTGTAAATATGAACAGTTAGGCTGCCTTTGGTCCATTCATCGGCATCGAGCCCAGCCTTGATGCACAACTGAGATAAAAAGGAAACAGCGTCAGGCAATTGTTCCCAGACCTGGGGAAGAAAGGTCGCCTGCCTGCTTCCTTTTTTGATGATAACACCATCCTTGAACGGCACAAGCCCTTGGACCAACTCTTTTGCCGTACTGTATTCAAATTTTTCAGGCCGGGACAAAAGACTGATTTCCAGATCAACCTGGTCAAACTCATCCCTGGTAAGGGGTGCAAAACGCGAATCTTTGAAAGCAGCAAGTCTTGCGGTTTCCCCAACGCCTGTTTTCAAGGACTCAACCGGTTCTATTACACCAATACAGCCTCTTAAAGCACCGTTCTTATGCAGGGTCACAAACAACCCCAGTTTAATTTCCAGAAAGGATTGATCTATATTAATTTGCGTTTTATCCACAGGAAGACCAAGTTTCTCGGCAATACTAATGCGCGCCATCTTCAGCAGCATCTGCCCTTGTTTGTCACTTATCATTTATCCCGCCTCCTTGTTTACCTTTCCATTAATTATCACACCTTCTCTTTGGCGGTAAATATCCTTGAGACAAAAAGGCTTCAACCGTCTGGAGTACAAATCCGCTCCCTGGTACTTATATAGCTTTAATGCCGGACAATCTCCGGTAATATATTAGAAGCCATCTTAAAAAAATTTTAAGATGGCTTCTACAAACCGCCTAAAAACGCCAATAATCATTGATTTTGGGTTACTATTTCTTTAATTTTTCCTCAAAATACCTGTCCACCAGGGATTCGGCCAGTCCCAGGTATGTCTGAGGTGAAAGCGCCCTCATACGTTCTTTAACTTCAGGCGGCACCTTTTCAAGTCCGTCTACAAATCGGGCTAAATCCTCTTTCTGAATTTTTCTGCCCCGGGTCAAGTCTTTAAGCTGTTCATATGGATTATCCTCACCATATACCCGCATAACGGTTTGAAACGGTTCGGCCAGAAGTTCGGGATTATTGTCAAGATCCTTTTCAAGCGCCTGCTGGTTTAAATCTACTTTTGACAGACCCTTTATGGCATTTTTTATCCCAATGGTAAAATACCCGAATACGGTACCAAGGCTGCGTAGCACGGTGCTGTCACTCAAGTCCCTTTGGAACCGTGATTTCTGCAGTTTAACCGACAAATGCTCCATCATGGAAATCGCCAGGCCCATATTACCCTCACTGTTTTCAAAATCAATGGGGTTGACCTTATGGGGCATCGTGGATGATCCGGTTTCACCCTCCTTAACCCGCTGGTTGAAATATCCGAAACTGATATACCCCCACATGTCACGGTCGAAATCAATCATTACCGCCGCGACCCGGACCATGGCATGAAGCATCCTGGACAGAGCCGTATTTGGATTGATCTGGGTGGTGTATAAAATGGGTTCAAGGCCCAGGTAATCCCGGATAAACCGTTCAGAAGCAGCCATCCAGTCAATTTCGGGAAACGCAAACACATGTGCGTTGTAATTGCCCGTGGCCCCGTTTATTTTTGCCTGGATCACAGTGTTTTCCAGAACCTGAATTTCCTGATTCAAACGCCAGGCAAAATTGATAAACTCCTTTCCCGGGGTCGTAGGGGTAGCAGGTTGCCCGTGGGTGCGGGACATCATTGGGATACTTTTATAAAGCAGGGCTTTTTTCTCAATTTCCGCCACAAAGGTTTTGAGCAGTTCTACCACCAGGTCCTTGCCTTTTTTAAGCATCAGTCCGTATGACGTATTGTTAATATCTTCGGACGTGCATGCAAAATGAACCCATTCCCGTATTGGGGCCAGCCCTGTCGCATCCAGTTTTTCTTTAATAAAATATTCCACGGCCTTTACATCGTGGTTAGTCCGGGACTCTATCTCCTTAACCCTGAGCGCATAATCTTCATTGAAATCATTTATAAAAACGTCCAGACCTGATAAGTCCAAGGTCTGGTCAGCCTTTATCAGCTCATGGACCTTCAAATCCGTGATTAGAAATTTCAGCCACTTAAGTTCAACATGAATCCTGTGATGAATCAGTCCGGATTCACTGAAAATATTTGAAAGAACACCAGTAAGACGGGCATAACGTCCGTCTATGGGTGTGATGGATAACACCTGTTTCATTTTCTCTCCATAAATAAATAATTATGTTGATTTTGCAATAAAACACAATAACAGATCAACCTTATCTTGACAATCCTGAAGGATTTAAAGTATTTTACGAACCTGTTTTTATTAATCTTTCAAGAAGCGAGCTTTGTGTGCCGCAGGAGTAAATAGTTATTATGGCACTGACCAAAACGATTATTGCAGAAAAAATACAAAATGAATTAGACCTGTCAAGAACCTTTGCCTATGATGTCATGGAAGAATTTCTTGAAATCATAAAAGAGACCATTTCAAATGGTGAAGATATTATGATTTCAGGTTTCGGCAAATTTTGTGTAAATGAGAAAAAAGCAAGAAAAGGACGCAACCCGGCAACGGATGAAGAGATGACGCTTCCGGCCAGACGGGTTGTCACATTTAAATGTTCCGGAAAACTCCGGGATTTGATCAATTCGGATATCCAATAGCACAATGTTTTTATCTGACCTAACGATCACCAACATTATTATCGTTACACTCATTGTGGATTTTACAATGAATTATGTGGCTGATCGTCTGAACATAGGTAGGCTGACAACGCATCTGCCTGAAAAATTTTCAGATATCTACGACAAAGAACGGTATGAACAGTCTCAGCATTATCTTAAGGCGACCACCCGATTTGGTACGATCACGTCGACCATTGATCTTGGTGTTCTTTTAGGGTTCTGGTTTCTGGGCGGATTCGGTGCCCTTGATAATTTTGTCAGAGAAACCGGATGGTCTTCCATTGCCTGCGGACTTTTGTTCATCGGAGTCCTTGCAGGATGCAAATTTATTATATCCCTGCCCTTTTCCATCTATTCCACTTTTGTCATTGAAGAAAAATTTGGGTTTAATAAAACCACACCAAAGCTTTTTGTTCTGGATTTGCTAAAATCCATGGTTTTATCCCTGGCATTAGGCATCCCCTTGCTGTCTGCCATATTCTGGTTTCTGGAAAGCACAGGCCCTTGGGCCTGGGTGATCTGCTGGGGTGTGACCACCGTTTTTATCCTGGCGGTTCAATATATTGTTCCCACATGGATCATGCCGTTGTTCAATAAGTTTTCCCCCCTTGAAAACGGTGAATTAAAGAACAAACTTTTTGCCTATGCGAAAACCATTGATTTTCCTTTAACTCAAATCTTTGTCATGGATGGTTCCAAACGCAGCACCAAGTCCAATGCGTTTTTCACAGGGTTTGGAAAAAACAAGCGCATTGTGCTGTTTGATACCCTGATCAACGCCCATACTCCGGATGAACTTCTGGGTGTACTCGCCCATGAAATGGGGCATTTCAAAAAAAAGCACATCCAGCGCCGTCTTATTTTCGGCAT
The DNA here is from genome assembly GCF_004319545.1 of Desulfobacter hydrogenophilus. Classification (NCBI taxonomy): domain Bacteria; kingdom Pseudomonadati; phylum Thermodesulfobacteriota; class Desulfobacteria; order Desulfobacterales; family Desulfobacteraceae; genus Desulfobacter; species Desulfobacter hydrogenophilus. The sequence continues at coordinate 196,410 of NZ_CP036313.1, forward strand.
TCTTCAGATGGGGGGGATTTTTTACCTTCTGTCTTTATTCATCACCCAACAAAGCCTGTTCACGGCATTTTATGTGGATACGCCGTCCATATATGCCGGTCTTGTTTTTTTCAGTATTCTGTTTTCCCCGGTTGACCTGGTCATCTCCATTATTATGCAGTTCTTCTCCAGAAAGGATGAGTACGAAGCAGACCGATTTGCCGCGGTGACAACCCAAAAGGCCGGGGCCTTGATAACGGCTTTAAAAAAACTCAGTGCCGACAATCTTGCCAATCTTACCCCGCACCCCTTTTATGTATTTTTAAATTATTCCCATCCGCCACTGGCCCAGCGCATTGCTGCCATGGAAAAAATTAAAGGTACGATCTGATATCATGGAACGACTGCTAGTCTTTTCCGATCTTCACGGCTATTTCCCGGCCTGGCTGACGGTAAAAGCCTTGGTCGGTCCCGGTGATGCCGTTGCCATTGCAGGGGATTTGTTTGATACAAGGTATGGCAGCTACAATGACTCCGATTTTGCCCCGGAACACATTCGAGCAACCATGGCCGACCTGGATTTTAAACTTTTTTATATTTATGGCAATTGTGACGTGGAAGGATTCTGTAAAGGTTATTCCCACGAATTGAGATTTAAGGCCTTTGATAAAACCATTTTTATGCATCACGGGCACAAGAATCCCCTGATAATCCCCCAAGGTACAGATATCGTTATCCAAGGTCACACCCACCTGCCCCAGTTAGAAAAAATTCAAAATTGTATCCACCTGAATCCAGGCTCCATCGCACTTCCCAGAAACGAGACACCGACCTTTGCCGTCATTGACAACAACAGTGTAAATTTAATGACGCTGTCCGGCAAAAAACTGGCATCACTGAATTTTTAACTTTTTGCCCGCTACCGACCGTACCAGGAACAGTTGTGGGTACAGTTTATCAATGTCTTTTCACCGGTGATACCGGTGCCGTTAGGCTTCATTTATTCAACAAAATCCACGCCTCTATTTTTCACGCAGCTCATGTGTCTTGGACGTCCAAAAGCCGGATCAAAGCGCTTTCGATAACGGCCATGGGCTACCTGATCTATCGCCACCTATACTCAACCCACAACGAAACATGATAGTAATTTAAAATTAACCTTACTGTAATTACTGCATTGACAATAAAATTATAGATTAATAAACTACCTATGTTTATTTTAATCGATAACTTTAGTTTTTTGTTCAGTTTCTTTTACTTTTAAAGAAGCGACCTAATGTTTTTACGACCTGTATTTTTCACAGGTCGTTCATAAATCGAAAACGATAATTTGAAAAGGAGTGGCAATTCATGGATATGAGATTTTCAAAGGGCAATGATGCACTGGGAACCAAAAACCGGGGAGATGTTTGTGAATCAAGCCTGTGTACCCTGTGCCGGGCTGACTGCGTCGGGAAATGCGAAACCTGGCTGTCCAGCATGGTAGGCCGGGAACTGCTGTACCCCCGCAGCTTTGGCCTGGTAACAGCCGGAGCCAACAACACCAGCCATGTGGGGGTTTCCTACAACAGCCTGAGAGTACAGGGGTATGCGTATGGAGCCAACGGTATGACAAACGAACTTACCAACAGCCCGGATGATTGTGTTTTCCCCAATGTTTCCCTGGAAACCGAATTTGGCAAAAAACAAAAGACCAAGATAAAAATGCCTTTAATGACCGGCGCCTTAGGCTCAACATTCATCGCAGAAAAATATTGGGATTCTTTTGCCATCGGCGGTGCACTGGTCGGTATCCCTGTGGTCATTGGAGAGAATGTGGTGGGCGTTGACCGTAATTCTGAAATTTCGAACACCGAAACCAAGCAGGGAAAAATAAAAAGTGCCCCTGAGCTGGACCGCCGTATTGATACTTACCTGCGGTACTATGACGGGTACGGCGCCATCATTGTTCAGCTCAATGTGGAAGATACCAGAAACGGTGTGGCCGAATACGTTGTGGACAAGTATGGCGACAAATGTATCATTGAGTTAAAATGGGGACAGGGAGCTAAAAATATCGGCGGAGAAATCCAGGTGCGCTCCCTGGAATATGCAACCTTTCTGAAAAATCGCGGTTACGTAGTGGACCCGGATCCCACAAAAGAGGATGTCCGTCAGGGATTTGAGCAAGGCGCCATCAAGGCCTTTGCCCGCCACAGCCGGCTGGGGGGTACCAACCTTTCCTCTGTGGGCCAGGTTCAGGAAGATTTTATGAGCAGTGTGGCATACCTGCGCAGCATCGGATTTGAACGGATCACTCTGAAAACAGGTTCCTACGGCATGGAAGAATTGGCCATGGCCATCAAATTTGCTACGGATGCGGAACTGGATCTGCTCACCATTGACGGCTCCGGCGGCGGCACGGGCATGAGCCCCTGGAATATGATGCAGAGCTGGGGAGTTCCTTCCATCATCCTCCATGCAAAAGCCCATGAATACGCAAGTCTTCTGTCTGCCAAGGGAAAAAGCGTGGTGGACATGTCCTTTGCCGGTGGGTTTGCACTGGAAGATCATATATTTAAAGCCCTGGCCGTAGGCGCACCCTACACCAAGCTGGTGTGCATGGGCCGGGCAATCATGATACCGGGATTTTTAGGCGCCAACATTGAAGGGGCTATCTACCCGGAACGCCGGGCCGAGGTCAATGGAAACTGGAATGAACTGCCAAAGAATGTTCTGGAAGTAGGCAAGACTGCGGATGAAATTTTTGCCTGTTACCACGATCTGGAAGATAAGCTCGGCAAGGACGAAATGAAAAATATCCCCTATGGCGCCATTGCCTTTTACACCCTGGCGGATAAGCTGGGATGCGGCCTGCAGCAGCTCATGGCAGGGGCCAGGAAATTCTCACTGAACAAAATCACCCGGCAGGAAATTTTTTCCGGAAACCGGGAAACTGCCAAAGAGACAGGAATCCCGCATGTCGCAGACGTTAACGATGAAAGTGCCAGAAAGATCCTGAACTCTTAGCTTGAGCCTGAACAGAAACCCCATGCTTAAACGAAAAGTTGCCTAAAGGCAACACCGCAGATGGATGACTTTTCGTTCAAACAATAGCCTAGGACCATGATCGGAATAAAACCTTCCAAAAGATGGTTTAGAATTTTCATCCGTATTCAAGGCGTGGCAATGGGAGCATATTGAAATATGTGCTCATTGTCACAACGAATAAGACGGATGAAAAGGCCAACCATATGGGAGGGTTTATTTTGATTATGAGCCTTAGGACCGCAAATTCGTCTACCTTAGGGCCATGGAACTTTTAAAATTTACCAACATGGCCCTTATTTCATGCGGTCCTTATTGAGCTTTCATATTGATCCAGAACAAGGTGGCAGGCTCTGTCAGGGGATTGACCCACTGACTTGGGAAATCTTTACCCAGGAAAATGGTATCCCCCGCTGACATATCCTGCGCCCTGTTATCCAAAACCAAATCAAGGCGACCGGACACCAGGTGTCCCAGTTCAGGACCTTTGTGAACCATAAAATGGGCGTTGAGCCGTTTTCCAGGAAGAACGGTTATCAAAAAGGCATCCATGGGCAAATCCAGGTCCGGTGGGGTCAACTGGGCGATTTCAACACTATTTTTATCCAGATCCGATCGGATGATGCGCACGGATTCATCACTGGAAAAAATGTCCTTGGGACCGGGAATCCGGGGCCTGAAAAAAGAGGCCACGTCCACGGACAGATTTTCGGCAATGCGGTAAAGCGCCGGTAAAGACGGAAACACATTGTTATTCTCTATCTGTGAAATGGTGGAAGGGGTAACCCCGGCCAGGCGGGCCAACTTTCTCTGGGACATTCCCTGATGGCTGCGGAACGCCTTGACTGCCTGGCCAAGATCCAGAATGACAGCTTTTTTTGTTCCGGATTTTCGGAGCCGGATTTCCCCGTTTTCACAAAAATAAGGAACCGGGATGCCCAAGTCGGCGGGATAGCGTTTGTCTGCCTTAAGAATTTTAATGCAGGATCGACCCTGGGTCATGGTCAAATCCACCGCCACCTGGGCGATCTGATTGATATGAGCCCTGAGTCGGCCCGAATGGGCGTTTTTTTCAACGATCCAATAGGCAATAGTATCCATTTCATAGAGCCTGGGACAGGAATGGGAGTAGAATTTCAGGATCTGATCTTCCCCTTCCCACAGGTCCTGCATACCCGTGAGACTTTCCATGACAAACCGCACATCTCCGGAAAGAGTTCGGTGCAGGGCGTCAATGGCGTCAAGCACCGTATCCGGCTTCCAGGGATCAGTCACCCGGATAATCTGATAAGGCCACTGGGCACCGTTTTTTTCGTAAAATTTATTGAACACTTCGGCCTTATCACCCTTACCGTTGGTAAAGCAGTCCAGAATAGTCAGCTGGGGGTTATCCGCCAAGGGGCCCAGGGTCTGGATAAGATTTTTCGGAGACCTGTCAAAGGATACATATACAATGGGTTTTTCCTGCTGGTGGGACGCCTGGATGAATTTCATACAAAAAGGATAGGCCAGGCTACCGGCATCATCATACAAAACCACGTTGTCACCGATAAACAGTCCGTTGAGCAACCGGTCCAGTCCGGGGATTCCTGAAGACACCTTTTTTTTAACCATAAATAATAATTCCAAGTTTTTTTCAATTGGTTGTTCAATGCTTGGGCATCATATCAGAAACAATTTGATAAAACTATTTTCATGCATTCCAGGTACAAGGATAACCTGCTTTTTGAAGGGAACGTTTATCAATGCTCTTTCACCGATGATACCGGAGCAATGGGACTAATTTTCTCCACAGGTCCCACGCCTCTGTTTTTTATGTGACCCATGTTTCCAGGGCGCCCAGTGACTGAATTAAAGTACTTTCTATAGTTGGCACAGCAGCCGGGGGGCCTGTTTTTTTGGTAACCCCGGGGTTTCGTACCTGCCGGGTTATGATTAACCGCATTTTGAAACACTGTCTCAAACGGTGTTTTCCTCGTCCTATCGACTGTATCTGCCCGGCAATGCGCCCCGGACTTGTGTGTTTGACCAAAGCGGCCTGCGCCTTGGACTTTTGCCTTTTTTTTCCCTTTACAGCGTTTTGTTAAGCCGGCGACCAGGGACGAAAAAAAGCCCTGGAACCTTTTCCCGCTGCAATGGATTGAGGCGCAACCCTGGCTAGAAGTCGAAGGGTTTTGCCCGACGCCCGGCTCGACAATGGTATCCGGCAGCAAAGGCAACAGAAAATGAAAGGCTTCATTAACCTGTTTCATTTTTTCTTCTGCTTTCTTTACCTTCAACGGATCCTTTGCAAACTTGTCCGGATGCCAGGTTTTGGCAAGCTGGCGAAAGGCTGTTCGGGCATCTGTACGGGTGGCAGACGGTACAAGGCCTAAAATATCGAACCCGCTTTGTTTATCCATGAATTCAACCATACTCCGGGGCCCAATCCCGGTCAAGCCTTTCAGGCAGACCTGCTGGGGCAATCGCATATATTCTATGGCTGATACTTGGTTTGAAAAACAAAACCGGGCATGATAATATCCCCTTCACTGCCACAGGACCCCAAGTGGTTCTGAAAGGCCTTTATGACGGCTGGATTCTTTATTGTTCGTTGATCTGTCTTTGTAAGCACTTAAGGAGAAAAAATGCCATCCTGTGAAGCTGAGTCTAAACCCATCAATATAACTCCGGACCAAAATGCATGGTTTACAGCATTCTTCCTTGAAAACCATATTGATCCGTTTGCCTATCCCACAAAAGTAGGATCCCGGGAGCAGATGGAATTCATGGTCTATTCGGAAAACGACGAACGGTTCTATCCCTGCTCCGATACTATGTTTGCTGCGATTATGTCCCGGAAAAGGCCAAGATTTTTGTGTAACCGTTACCGAGAGGTGCTTGACAGAATTTTTGTCCTTATCAAAGAGTTCATTGATTCAGAAGAGGACCGCGCGTTCCTGTCCAGCTTGATACAAATAAAATATGATAATGAGATTCAAAGCCGACTGCTCATACCCTCCCGGCTTGAAAAACGCCTGTATAAAATTTTCTTAAGCCGCACCCATATAGAAGACCCCTATGAAAGCCAAAAAAAAAAAGAAAATGCCAGGGCATACAGATTCATGGTTTCCGAATCCTTTAAAAAAGCCTTAAACGAAGTTAACGGTGCCCTGGGCAAGATGAAAGGATTGACCCTTACACAGGTTAAGGCAAAGATCAATGAGATAGAATTCACACGGCGGCTCTCCCTCTTGACGGGCTCCGCCCTGTGGCAGGATGAGGATTTCAAGGTCCCCTCGACATCGGCCATAAAAACCTTGTTGAAAACAAAAATTACAGGCAACGGCATGGAACGGCTTCTTGAACTGGTGAATACGCCGAAATCAAAAATTCTGTGGCTTACCGATGAGTCCAGGGATGTGGTGGCGGACATTGCCATTGCCCAGTTCCTTGCAAACATAGGCCATGTGGTGATTCTTTCGGTCAAAGAAAAACCATTTTATAAAAAAGTCTGCCTGAACGACACCCGTACAGACCCGGTTTTATCCAAAATCCTGGACCAGGCCCATTTCATCCAAGACAAAACCATCAGTAAAAACAAGCTGGTCCAACGTCTGAAACAAGATGAACATCTGTATGTGATATCCGACGGTACCCAGGAAGCACTGAATCTATCGCTGGTCTCCACCACCTTTTCACGGGTTTTCAAGGAGGTGGACTGCGTGGTGACAAGAGGGCCGAAACAAAAAAATCGGATGATCCAGACCCATTTCAGGTTTACCAGGGATGTGATCAATATCTGCACAAAAGGCAACAAATTGGACATTGTCTTTAAGCCCAGGCACCCTGATTTTATCAATTTCAGCCACACGGACCTTGAAGAAAAGGCCAATAAAATTATTTCCGAAATGAAACAGGCCAAAAAGAAAAACATGACCGTAATGTTTTACTCGGGCATCATCGGTTCCATCCCCGGCAAAATTGATGTTGCAAAAAAAATAATGAGTCATTTTATTAACCATTTAAAAAACCAGTCCGACAATCTGTTTATCATTAATCCGTCTTCATATTATGAGGCTGGCATGGATGCCGATGATCTGATGTATATGTGGGAAATTGTTCAACGAAGCGGATACATTGATATCTGGCGGTTTCAAACCTCAGAAGACATCGCCCAAAGCTTTGAAATCATGGGACAGAAAGTACCGCCGGAATGGATCGGAAAGGATGCCACCTATTCCACCGGCTGCACCAAGGAGATGCGTATTGCCGAGGACGTCCAGAAAGAGAACCCGGAAATGCAGCTGATGGGGCCGGCTGTGGTTAAATTCATGCGCAGGAATGAATATGGGGTGGGCTCCATGTATGATCGACGCCTGACCCGTATATAAAGGATCGCATACACTATGGCCGTTTTCGAATATAACGGGCTGAGTGCTTCCGGCAAAAAAAAATCAGGCATTATAGATGCTGAAACTCCTGAGGCAGCCCAGGATGATTTGAAACAAAAAGGCATTTTCCCCACCTCAATCCTTCGAATTGAATCAGGGGCAGGCCACGTTAAAACAAAAAAAGGGACACCCGGGGAAAAGACATTTAACCTGCCGCCCCTTTTCTCTTCCGTAAAATCTTCCGAAATCACCATGATCACACGCCAGCTGGCCACGCTTCTGGCCGCAGGCTTTCCCTTGCTCAAAGCCCTTGCCACCCTGGTGCCCCAGGCTAGGACCAAGGCGTTTAAGCGGGTCCTGTCCAGGGTCAAGGACGCCATTGAAGAAGGAAACAGCTTTGCCGACGCTTTAGGCGCCCACCCCCAGGTCTTTTCTGCGGTATACATCAACATGGTCAAGGCCGGGGAGGCCTCGGGCACCTTAGAGGTTGTGCTGGAACGGCTGGCCGATTTCAGCGAAAAAAGAGAGGACACAAAGAAGAAAATTCAAGCGTCCCTTGCCTATCCCGTGCTCATGGCGGTCATTGGCTTTCTTGTACTTGTGTTTCTTTTGACCTTTATTGTCCCCAATATCACAAAAATATTTACAGATATGAACCATGAGCTGCCCATGCCCACCCAAATTCTTCTTGGTATCAGCAGCATAGTAAAAGCGTGGTGGTGGCTGATCATTCCCGCACCGTTTTTTGGCCTTTTGTGCCTGTACGGTATCCGCAGAACAGACAAAGGGGGGCGTGTTATAGACCAGATCATTTTATCCCTGCCGGTTTCCGGCGGCCTGACCAGACAGCTCATTGCATCCCGGTTTTCCAGGACATTAGGGTCTTTGCTTGACAACGGGGTGCCGCTTTTAACAGCCCTGGGCATTACCAAAACCATTTCCGGCAACCGGGTGATTGCCGAACTGATCGAAAAGTCCGCCCAGGCAGTGGAACAAGGCGGCAGTCTGGGTTCTGTTCTGGAAAAAAATTCAGCCTTTCCGGACCTTGCAGCCCAGATGATCAAGGTGGGAGAAAAAAGCGGTGAAATGGAAAAGATGCTGGAAAAATCAGCAGAACTGTTTGAACGAAATGTTCAGACTGCCATTACAGCCGCTACCTCAATCATCGAACCTTTGATCATTCTTATCATGGGCGTGGTCATCGGATTTATCATCCTTGCGGTTTGTTTGCCAATATTTGAAATTAACCAGTTAATAGGATAGGGACCGCAGATTAAATACGTTGGGCAAAAATAACGCCGAATGTTGGTTCATCTACAAGGCGCATTAAAGGTTGAATAGCAGGCCTGGGTGCCCGGTGGCAGGACGGAAAACCGGATAAGGAAGCAAAGTGCCATTATCCGTTTGCCTGTTAAAACGGTATAGAATCTGAAAAAAACAGGAGGATTATGAAACAAATTGAAAGCACCGGAATGACCCGGCGGGACTTTTTGCAAGGCTGTGCAGCAACGGCCGTAACCCTGGCAGGGGCGGGACTGTTCCAGGGGTGCGCCATTGATCCGGTCACCGGGCAAAAGCAGTTGATGCTCATGAGCCGGGACCAGGAAATATCCCTGGATCGACAGCAGTCGCCCTTTCAATTTTCTTCGGACTACGGTGTAACCCAGGATAACGAACTGAACCGGTATGTTTCAGGCGTGGGCAGATCCATGGTGCCCCGGGTGCACCGACCCGACATGCCCTATAATTTCCAGGTGGTCAATGCCACCTATATAAATGCCTATGCGTTCCCCGGCGGCTCCATCGCCGTGACCCGGGGAATTTTACTGAAGATTGACAATGAGGCTGAGCTGGCCTCACTTCTGGGTCACGAACTGGGGCATGTCAATGCACGGCATACGGCCGAACAGCAATCCAAAGGACAGATCTCGTCCATTCTGCTGGCAGGTCTTTCAGCGGCAGTAGAGACCCAGGGTGCCGGATTGGGCGATTGGGCCCAGAAGCTTGGAGGCCTGGGGCAGGGTCTATTTCTTTCCAAATACTCCCGGGATAACGAGCGTGAGGCCGATGCCTTAGGGCACCAGTACATGGCCCGGTCCGGATACAACTCCAAAGGGTTTACCGGCCTGATGGAAATGCTCAACGAAATGAATACCACAAAGCCCAGTTCAACCCAAATGCTGTTTGCCACCCATCCCATGAGCCGGGAACGGCTGGACGCCGCAAGAGACAGGGACAATGGAATATACCGGGACACCCACTCCCTGAGCCTGTATCGCGAAAGATATATGGACCACACAGCCAATTTAAGGTCAATGAAAGCCATGATTGTCAAACTCCAGGATGCCGATCATTTTCTGGCCAAAGAGCAATATGACCAGGCCGAAGGTGCTTTGATGGCTGCTCTCAGATTAAAAGACAATGATTATACGGCCCAGGTGATGACAGCCAAATGTATGCTGATCAGGGAAAAGAATCAGAACGCTGCATACCATGCCGGCCTTGCCAAACAGCTTTCTCCCCAAGAAAACCAGGGACATTATATTTCAGGACTTTCCAATCTGGCGTTAAAAAAGCCTATGCAGGCCTATAATGATTTTTCTGCTTGCAGCAGGCTGCTGCCGGGAAATCCCCAGACAACCTTTTACCAGGGCTACGCCCTTGATATGGCCGGTAAAAAACAGCGGGCAGCCCGGGCGTATGCGGCTTATCTAAAAGAGATCCATTATGCGTCAAATAAGTACAGCCAGTATGCGTATAAGCAGCTTAAAGCATGGAATTATGTTGATTAGTGTTCAATTCCGGCAATTCCGGGGACACTATATTTAATTTTAACCAGAAAAGGCACCGGTTAAACCGGTAATTTCCATGTTCGGTGAAGAAGAACGCAACTTAACATCACAAGGAGACTTAAATGAGGCAATTACTTTTTTGTATGACGATTATTTTTTTTATCACCTGGTTGTGAAGGCTTCTACCTTAAAAAAAGATGATGCGTCAATTATGGGCAAACAAATAGTGAGCAACATTAAGCAGGAAAAGTATATACTGAACCATGGACAGGGATGGAGTTTGTATGGGTTCTTGGCGGCTGTTTTCAGATGGGAACCCCAGAAGGTGGTTCATTTAATGCGGTAATCTCCGAGAATGGTGCAAGGACCTGTATGCAAAAGATGCCTGCAGCAATCATAGTCTCCAGAACCCTACGCACATAAGTGAGGATAAAAAAGAAAGTTAGTCGTACAATTCGTGGTGACAGTTATTATCTCAATTCTTGCGATGTTCGCTGTGATAGTCGAACTTGGAGCTGGAGAGACCACAACGAGGTAGACGTTGATTTTAGGCTTATCAAGAAAAATTGAAGGTATTATCAGTTGTCGATAAGTCAAGCGTGGTCGGAGTAGGGCGGACCATGGACCGCTGCATCCTCACGATTTTAAAAACCCTGGAAAAACACCCGGAATTGCAAGACCGCGTGATATATTGATGAGCGTATGCCGGAATATTAATTCCAATCTTTTGGATACATCTTTGTAATGCTTGGAATATTATATATACGCCTGGGGTTAAAATCTTCGTACACCTTGTAATCGATAGAATTTCCTGGCTTTCGTTCAGCCACTAATTACCATGTTGCCACACTGCCGAGGCTATGCTATAAACCCTCCTTCATAAGCATTCAGGTCTTTGATTTCAGTAGAAATTTTGCTAAATTTAAAGTCATTGAACAATATCATTGAAGATTTAACGTTTTACCCCTCTCCTCTATTTTGTAGGGGAGAAATGCAAGGAGAAAACTATGAAACAAACAGCTTTGCTATCAATGTTCTTATTCATCTTTTGTTGTTTTGCAGGAGGTGCTCAGGCAGAAAATACGTTGAAAATCGGTGTTCAGGCACCAATCACAGGTAAGTATGCCAATGAAGGCCAGGGAATTGATCAGGCGGTGCGTCTGCTTGCAGAGCAGATCAACGCTAAAGGCGGTGTTCTTGGAAAACAGATCGAGGTTGTCAGCTGTGATGATGAAGGCACCGCAATGAAAGCAGCCATCTGTGCTAAAAATTTGGTAAACAAAGGTGTAAAGATGGTTATCGGATCCTACACCTCAACCTGTGCAGAAGCGGCCCAGGCAACCTACTACCGTGCAGGTGTGCTGCAAACCACCGATGGAACCAGTGACTCTTTGACTGAGCACGGCTACTGGACCTTTTTCAGAAACTCCTTCCCCAACAGTGCAGAAGGCAATTTTGCTGCAAAATATCTTGTTAAAGAAAAAAAATATCAACGAATTGCCATTCTTTCCGATTTTTCCAGCTATGCTGACGGCCTGGGAACGGCAGTTGAAAAAGCGGTTAAAAACCTTAACGGCAACATTATCTACAGAGGCAAGATTAAATCCGGCGCCCAGAATTTTACGCCTGTTATTACCCAGATCAAATCCAAAAAGCCTGATGTACTGTTTTTCTCCGGTTATTTCAGTGATGGCGGCTTGATCCGTTCACAGATGGTCGGGTTGGGTCTGAAGGCTGATTTTGTTGGCGGCGATTCCAATGATAACCCCGATTTCTTAAAACTTGCCGGGAAAAGTGCACAAGGCGCTTATATCATTAACGTACCAACGCCTGAATTGCTTCCCTATGACCTTGCCAAGGATTTTCTTAAAGCCTATAAAGCTAAATATAACATGACGCCGCCTTCCATCTGGACTCTGCTTAATGTTGACGGCATGCGCGCATTTATTCACGCCATGGAACAGAATAACAGCTTTGATACCAAACAAGCATCTGAATTTCTCCATCAGATGAAAGACTATCCCGGTATCACCGGCCCTATCTCTTTTGCCAAAGACGGCAACAGAATCGGCTCCGGTTACATGGCTTATCGTATAGAAGCAGACGGTAGCTACAAAATCGTCTTTAAATAATAAGCTTTGGCGCAGCACTCGTCTATCGGGTTGCTGTGCCGGACACTGCGTGATACGTATGGATATTTTTTTTCAACAGCTTGTCAATGGACTTACCATCGGTGCAATGTTTGCCCTGATTGCTCTGGGCTATACCATGGTCTACGGGGTGATGAAACTTATTAATTTTGCCCACGGAGATATGGTTGCAGGTGCTGCCTTTGTCGGCTTGACCATCTACACCCATATCATGGGTGAGGCGGCTTCCCTGCTTGCGGTCATCGCTATTTTCCTTCTGACGGCTGCTGTAGTGGCTTTTTTGGGAATTCTCTTAGAAAGGGCAGCTTACCGGCCCTTGCGAAATGCGCCTCGTCTTTCTGCCGTGGTAAGTGCTCTTGGTGCAAGTCTGATCATTCAAAACGGTATTATGCTGGTATGGGGCCCCCAGATGCGAATTTTCCCGGAACTTATTCCCCAGGTCTCCTGGGAATTTGGAGGGGTTATCGTGAGCCTTATCCAATTTCTCATCATGGGCGTATCACTTCTGCTCATGGTTGCCCTGTACCTGTTTATCGAAAAAACACGTATGGGTGCAGCCATCAGAGCGGCATCCATTGACCAGGATGCTGCACGCCTCATGGGAATCAATGTTGACCGGATCATTGCCGTCATCTTTATAATCGGTGCGTCACTTGGTGCCGTAGGCGGACTTTTTATTGGTCTGTACTATCGCGGCATTACCTTTAATATGGGGTGGCAGTATGGGCTCTATGCATTTGTCGCCGCCATTATGGGAGGAATCGGCAACATTCCCGGCGCTATGCTTGGCGGTATTATTTTAGGCCTTTTTAATGCCTTTATTGCCGGCTATGTCTCAAGTACCTGGGCCGATGCTTTTACCTTTATCCTCTTGATAGTTATTCTTATTGTACGCCCGACAGGCATTCTTGGCGAGCGGGTAGCGGAGAAGGTATGAAACATTCTGATTATTACGGATATGCCTTGTTTTTTCTTGCTCTTGTCATTCTTCCTTCTTTTCTTGATTCAAGGTGGCAGGCCGTTGCCACAACCTTTATCATTTTTACCATCGTTGCACTCAGCCAGGATGTGGTTTTGGGAAAAAGCGGAATGTTCAATATGGGACAGGCTCTTTTTTTCGGACTTGGTGCCTATACGTCGGCCATCTGTAACACAAAATTAGGTATGCCCCTTCTGGCAAGCGTGCCTTTGGCAATCATTATACCTGCTTTTTTCGGCATTATTCTTGCCGGCCCCATTATCCATCTGCGGGGCGACTATCTTCTGGTGGTCACCATTGGTTTTAACATCGTTTTTGTCCAGGCGTTGCAGAATAATCTGCTCGGGCTGACCGGTGGACCCAACGGAATTTTCGGCATTGATACCTTACAGATTCCAGGCGTTGATTCCGGAAGCCAGGCGGCTGTTTACTATATTTGTCTTGCTGCGCTGGTCATGGTGCTCATGATGCTAAAAAATCTGGAGACAAGCAAAGCAGGCCGGGCTCTGCACTATTTCAGGGAAGATCCGCTTGCAGCCGAGAGCATCGGTATCAATACCCGGGCCTATAAAATTTTTGCATTTGCCCTTGGCGCCGGGATAGCCGGCCTTGCAGGCACTTTATATGCCAATCAGTATTCTGCAGTGAGTCCCGAGGCCTTTGACTTTGTTCAGTCTGTGCTTTTTTTCAGTATTGTGATCGTTGGCGGGTCTTCAGTGCCGGGTATTGTTTTAGGTGTCTTTGTCATGTTTGTACTGCCTGAAATTTTTCGTGATTTTGCTACATGGCGTTATTTCATTTTCGGTTTTGCCATGATTTTCACCATGATTTTAAGGCCTTGCGGTATATGGCCCGCAACTTACGGCAAAGTGCCCGCCTATATCCTTAAAGGGAAACAACATGGCAAAAAATGATCTTGTACTTGAAAACGTGACCAAAAAATTCGGCGGTTTGACTGCGGTTGACCGGCTTGATATGGAAGTTTGCCAAGGGCAGATCTACGGCCTGATCGGACCAAACGGAGCAGGTAAAACCACCATATTCAACTGCATCACCGGTATCCATCCCTGTGAGGAAGGCCGCATCCTGTGGAAAGGTGACGACATCACAAAGCTTCCTCCTCACCGGATTGCAGCAAAAGGCATTCTACGTACCTTTCAGACCATCCGGCTTTTTCCCCAGATGAGCGTTGCCGAAAACATCATGAGCGGACGCCATGTAAAAAGTTCCCAAGGGTGGTGGCACGGTATTATGCATACACCGAAATCTCGAAGAGACGAACGGGAAAATTGGCTCAAAGTTGAAGAACAACTTGAGTTTTTTCAGTTACACGAGTTTACGGTCCAACCGGTACAGTCCCTTCCCTACGGGCTGCAGCGCAGGGTTGAGATTGCCCGAGCCATGGCTGCTGAACCATCGCTTCTTATTCTTGATGAACCTGCTGCCGGTCTCAATGATAAAGAAACCATGGGGCTTTTGAAACTGGTGTTTCGCATCAGGGAAATGGGCGTTACCATTCTTCTTATAGAACACGATATGGACCTTGTAATGCAACTGACGGAAAAGCTTACCGTAATCAACTTCGGCAAAAAAATAGCCGAGGGGACCCCGGCGCAAATCCAGCAGAACAAGGATGTTATTGAAGCATATCTGGGAAGTGACGATGATGACTGAAGAACTTTTGCTTGAACTCAAAGATATTCATGTCTCCTACGGCAGTATTGCCGCCATCAAAGGAATTTGTCTTGAGGTGTACAGAGGTGAAGTGGTGACGCTTTTAGGCGCCAACGGTGCCGGTAAAACCACAACTATGCGCACCATCAGCCGCCTGTTAAAGGCAAAGAGCGGTTCCATCCTTTTTAAGGGAAGTGATATCACCAATGTTCCTGCCCATAAAATTGTTGCCATGGGAATCAGCCATTCTCCCGAAGGACGGCGGGTATTTGGAACCCTGACGGTTAAAGAAAACTTAGCGCTTGGCAGCTATACCAGGAAACAGATTGACCCCCAAAGGCTTGCCTGGGTGTATGAATTATTCCCCCGTCTCCAGGAACGAAGTCGCCAGCTTGCAGGCACGATGTCCGGAGGTGAACAGCAGATGCTTGCCATCGGCAGAGCACTGATGAGCAAACCGGAGTTGCTGCTTTTGGATGAACCAAGTCTGGGCATTGCTCCCATTCTGGTCAAAGAGATCTTTCGTCAGATCAGACAAATTGCAGACAGCGGTGTCACCGTTCTCATTGTTGAACAGAATGCCCGGGCAGCACTCAAGCTTGCCGACCGGGGTTATGTACTTGAAGTGGGTAAAATCGTTTTTTCCGGAACATCCGGTGAACTGCTCGGCTCTGCCAAAATCCAGGAAGCTTACCTGGGGAAAAAAAAGCACTCCGCCAAAAGTTCGGGATCCTGAAATGAAAAAACAAAAAAAGCTGATTCCTGCTGAATTTAAGGGAATTCTACTTATTCTCAGTGCCGCGGTGCTCTGGGGAACAACAGGAACATCCCAGGCGTTTGCCCCCATGGGGAGCACGCCTATGACCATTGGCGCTCTCAGGTTAGCCGTTGGTGGCGTCTTCCTGTTCATTATCGCAATTGTTCGTGATAAAAACTTCTATCGAAACATATCGATTAAACCAGTGCTTGCAGCAGGCATATTTGTAGCGGCTTACCAAATTTTTTTCTTTTGGGGCGTTTCTCTAACCGGCGTTGCCGTCGGTACCATCGTGGGCATTGGTTCCTCGCCTGTTTTTGCAGGTATTCTTGGGCTGCTGTTTCTCAAAGAAAAACTGCAGCCAAAATGGTTTGCAGCCACCATATGTTCGATAATGGGCTGTGCGCTTCTAACCGGCAGTTCATCAACCCTTACCATAAGCATTTCAGGGATTCTTCTGTCTGCCGGGGCAGGCCTGTCCTATGCAATCTTTACAATATTTATTAAAACTCTGCTGCCGGGAAGAAGAGCTGGGGCTGTTACTGCTGTAGTGTTTTGTACCGGAGCTGTTCTTATTCTTCCCCTTTTATACGGAACAGACCTAGGATGGACGTTGCAGCCGGCAGGTTTTCTGGTGATTCTGCATCTGGGAATTATTGCTACGGGGATTTCATATATTTTATTCAGCAGAGGTCTTGCAATGACCCAGGCATCAACAGCAGTAACCCTGTCACTGGCCGAACCGGTAACTGCAGGTATACTTGGCGTATTTGTTCTTGGAGAGCGGCTCTCCTTTATTGCCTGGTGTGGTGTATTTTGTATCATTTTGGGCCTGACCATTCTTATGCTTCGCAGACCCACTAAAATGCGGGGGGCTTTGCGTTAGCAATGAGACTGAAATCTTTTAATCTGGGAGCGCGGGCGTCCCGGATATAACACATTGAAAAAGTTATTTAAGACTCGTTCCTAAAGTTAAAAAGTTTTGTGAAAAACCAAAAAAAAGCATATTTTTTTGCCTTGGCCACAGTGCTGCTCTGGTCAACCGTTGCCAGCGCTTTCAAAATAAGTCTCAGATATATTTCTGTGGTTGAACTCCTCTTTTTTTCAACCATCTTCTCGGTCATTGTTCTGGCCATTATCTTGATCCTGCAGCAAAAGACGGCATTGCTTGTTCAGACAAGCGCCAGGGACTGGGCGCGCGGGGTGCTTTTCGGGGCAATTAATCCTTTTGTTTATTATCTTGTACTGCTGCAGGCTTATGATCTTCTGCCTGCTCAGCAAGCGCAGCCCCTGAACTATACCTGGGCCATTACGCTTAGTCTTCTCTCCGTCCCCCTGCTCGGCCATCGGTTAGGCGGAAGGGATTACGTTGCTATAGCTCTGTGCTACTTCGGCGTATATGTCATTTCAACATCGGGGGAGATACTCTCCTTTTCTTTTGAAAACCCCATGGGAATAGGCCTTGCCCTGGGTTCGACCATCCTTTGGGCCGTCTACTGGATTCTCAACACCAGAGATAACCGAGAACCAGTTGTCGGCCTTTTCATCAATTTCACCTGCAGTATTCCTATGATTGGCCTTGTTTTTCTATTTACAGGCGGGTCTTTAAAAATTCCATACCATGGGCTTTTAGGAGCTGCCTATGTTGGCTGTTTTGAAATGGGCATCTCATTTGTTTTATGGCTTATGGCTATGAAATATACCGAATCAACGGCAAAAATCGCCAACCTCATTTTTTTGTCACCTTTTCTCTCACTTATTTTCATCCATGTTCTTGTGGGAGAAGATATCAGACGATCTTCCTTTGTTGGGCTTGTTCTGATTGTCGGCGGTCTGGTTATCCAAAACAGGGGGAAATAATGTCCTTCAGTTTTTTTTATTGATCCAAAGGAACAAATCAACCATGAATACTTTCAAACCACAATTGAACGTTCATTCTTCTTCCGCGAAGATGGCACTGATAGCAGCCTGCGGAGCAGGAGTAATGTGGGGAACAGGTGCACTCGTTGTCAATATACTTGTCGCCCAATATGGCTTCACACCAGAGAATGTATCATTCTGGCGATTCTCTATTGGAGCGGTTGTTCTCGTTGGGGTCTTTGGTCGTGGTATCGTGTGGAGTAGACTACGTCCGCTACTACCCACGGTAATCCTTTCGGGCACTGCAATGGCTGGTTACGTACTGCTTTGGTTTCTTGGAATCGAACAAATGGGAGCCGCCGTTCCAACCCTGATTGCACTCTGCCTTCCGCCTGTGGTCGTTACAATAATTGGGGTAGCTCGCGGTCAAGAAAGAGCCGATTTACAACTACTACTTGTCCTTTCGGGAGCAATTACAGGCACAGTTTTAATCATCACTCAGCACGGGGCTACATCAGCAGACGTCGATTCGCACAGCACCTTGCTCGGAGTTGTGTTCTCGATTGGCTCCGCGCTACTGTACGCAAATTTTTCCATGATCAATGGAAGAATTTCAATAGCCCTTGGCGCTGGTCAGGCAACAGCTTGCCTGACAGTGGTTGCCGCTGTTGTAATGGGTTTAACTGCTCTTTTCAGACCGCTTAACTGGCCAACAGAATTTCCGCAGCAAGCGTGGTTTCTATATCTTGGCTTGGTAACAGCTGCCCTTGCATTACTTGCTTTCAGTTGGGGTGCGGCCCGTTTGAAACCTACTGCACTTACTGTAGCCACACTGCTTGAGCCACTCACTGCAGTAGTGCTTTCGGCCTTACTACTGGGACAGCACTTCGATTCGTTGCAATGGATAGGCAGTTCTCTCCTGCTAATTAGTATTTGGGGTCTTGGTCGCAGGGCATCTGAGAAAGGTAAAAATTAGCGAGATAAAGAGGTCTAATCCACGCTTATGTTTTGATGAGAAATCATGTTCATCTGTTGCTGACCCTTAAAAGTAGCAGCAGTGCCGAAAATTTGTTAAAACGCCTGGTGCAAGGGAATATATCAACCGAACATATAGAAGAACGGGGACCCTATGGGAAGGAAGGTCTCGATCCTGCCTGGTTCAAGAAAAGAAGTATTTCGGATAAAATCAGCATAATGCTGGGCAGACGTGCTTTTCCGGGTAAAACAGTTAGGCCGAGGACAAAAAAAAGATAAGATAAAAACGTAATCTGCTCATTGTTTTTTTAAGCTCCCATCTGTTTTATTTCATTGCAATTTTTACACGATCATGTATATTAGTCTCTTATATTTAGATAGAATCAAATTTTCCTTCAAGGGTTTTCTCGTTAACCTCGTTGTTTCACAAAACATCGTTTGTTACCGCCGAAGTTTCTGCTGATTCAATAAACAGGAGAAACGATGATGATACAAACTTGCTCTCCAGAGAAAGTATAACCCATTAAAAATCAATTGTTCCCGCATATCACAAGGGTATGTAAAGGCTTTATTTTTAAGAATATTGAAATCATTAATGATTTCATGGCAAAGACAAAAACATCTACGGAGTTGAAAATTTTTACGTCTATCCTTGATAAAAATTTTGAAACTGGTCGTAAGGTAGCGGACGGTTTTAAAAAAATATGAGAATTCAGTTTGATGAATATTTGCCGCAATGAAACCATGTTGATGTTATTAAATCCGCATTCCTTATCATGTTTTGAAAGCTATTAATTCATGCGGAGATCTACCGATTGCTTTTAGTGCCATGAGTATAATCAATTCGATTATTTCCCATAGAACTAAATAAAAGAATAATAAACGGATTCTAATGAAGATCTTTCAATCAGGAAAATAACCAGAAAGATCATTACGGAATACATAGGAGTATTAATGAGTTTTAAAAATTTTAAGTTTGACCCTAAGATAGATGCTGGCATCGCTGCCTGCAGTTATACACTTCCCACCCCGATTCAGAAAGAGGCTATTCCTCCAATACTCGAAGGTAGAGATATCCTTGGCCTGGCCCAGACCGGGACTGGAAAGACAGCAGCTTTTGTACTGCCGCTTCTTCAGCGACTGCTGAATGGTCCTCGAAAAAAAGTGCGGGCGTTGATCGTAGCACCCACAAGAGAATTGGCAGAACAGATTCATGCAGATATCAGCAAACTGGCACAAAAAACCGGTTTGCGAAGTATTTCCATTTATGGTGGTGTGGGCAAGCACCCCCAGGTCAAAGCAATCCGAAGTGGCGTGGAAATTATTGTTGCCTGCCCGGGTCGATTGCTGGACCTTCTTAATGATCGGTCTTTTTCTTTGAAAGCCGTTGAAACGCTGGTCCTTGATGAAGCAGACCATATGTTTGACAAAGGATTTCTACCTGATATTCGCAGAATTATCAAGCAGCTACCCACAAAACGTCAATCCCTGGTTTTTTCTGCCACCATGCCTAAGGAAATTCGTCACTTAGCGGAAAATATATTGATAAATCCGATAACTGTACAAATTAATCATACACAACCGGTTCTCGCAATTTCGCATGTCCTGTTTCAAGTTGCAAAAGAACAGAAGACCTCTTTGCTTAAGACCATTATTAAAGAAGAGGAAATGAAGAGTACACTGGTTTTTACCCGAACCAAACACAAGGCAAAAAGTCTGGCCCTAGTATTACAAAAAGCGGGTTATAAAGCAGCTTCAATTCAAGGCAATCTTTCCCAGCTGAAACGGCAGGAGGCCTTGAACGGTTTTAAAAACGGTAAATTCAAGATCCTGGTGGCCACCGATATTGCTGCCCGGGGAATTGATGTGAAGGGAATTTCCCATGTCATCAACTATGATGTACCGGATACACCCGAAACGTATACCCACCGTACAGGACGTACCGGACGGGCAGAACGAACGGGTCAGGCATTTATTTTTGCCGGTCAGGAAGACATCAAAATAATTTCACGCATAGAGCACAGTCTGGGAAAAAAGATGCGTCGCCAAGTAACCCCAGGTTTTTCCTGGGACCCTAACGCAACTGTGGTTGAACAAGAAAAAAAACACTTTTCACGACCAAAGCCGAGAGGGAAAAAACCGTCTGCAGGTGGACGCGGTAGAAACCAGCACAGCGGTGTTTTTTCCTTGGCAGCCAACAGAAGCAGGACAGCTCGTCCATAACAGATTTGTCTGGATACCCGGACTACCCGTCGACGCATCAAATGATGCGTCGACAATATAATAAAGAGGTTCTATTAAGGGACTGATTACAAAGGAGTAATACAAGATGGCTGAAGGAACAGTAAAATGGTTTAACGATGCAAAAGGTTTTGGTTTTATCGAACAAGATGGCGGCAAAGATTTATTTGTTCACCATACCGCAATTCAATCCGAGGGATTCAAATCCTTAACAGAAGGTGCACGGGTAACCTTTGATGTTGTTGAGGGTCCTAAAGGGCCTGCAGCAGAGAATGTTGTCCAGCAGTAATACTGGCATACGCAGTGTCAACTACCCCTCCTGAATCGATAGATTCAGGAGGGGCTTGTAAAAGCCCAGGAGGTTTATTTTAATTTTCAGGCGATGGAGAACCCGGACATTTCAGGCAAGAAATATCAGCATGGAGACTTATTGTATCACAAGAATTTCAAGCAGGCGTGTGATCAATTCACCAACACAACCAACCGCTTTACTTGAATGTTCCTTATATCCACAAACGATCTTTTCTCCATGTCAAAGTGGATCTCAAGCCTTCCTTTGCGACCAATGAGCCTTGGATCTCATCAAAAAGTGCAAAATTCACAGCATTTATTATATCAATGTTTACCGTGTTACTATCCTTAAATGGGGCTCGGTTGAGAACTTCTTGAAAAATAGTTCGAAAATCATCCAGCCTGCTCTTTTTGAACATATTCTGAAAAAATCGTGTAGAGCGCTGGGTGTAGCCTAATTTATTGAGCCGTTTCATGATATACGCAAGCGTTCTGTCGGTCACTTTAAACCCAAAAGTCTCTTCCAGTAACGTTTTAAGCGCTGGCGGCACCGTTAATTGATCAGCAAAATCTTTGGTTTTCTCATCACCATGTCCAATGGCAATGGAAAGCTTATTCTTTCCATCCGACATTAGCATCCCTGACGCTCTATGCGCCTCGACTTCACGACACAATAGCTCCGCCTGCATTGCGGCCGCCTGCAGATAGGCACTTAGATTATAGAAGCCTGAATGTATATGTTCCGGAAGTGATTCCCCGGTTCGGCTGTATCTATATCTGTATTTATGGTCAATTTCCCCCCAGGCTTCCTCAAGAATTGTCCGCAATTGCAGCTCAATCTGAATATTTTTAAACGCGTCGCCTGCATCTGCATTCTCACCCAGCATGATCTGGTAATGAATTGAAGAATATCCGCTATATTGAAGATTGATATCCTGTGGTGCTTCTTTACCCGGGTCTATGGGTAAAACAAAGGATCTTTTATAATCAGGTTCTTGTATGAATTGTAATATTTTCTCTTCAACCAGAAACTTAAGATATGCTTCAACGTTTACAATATCCGAAAGGCGCAAGCAAATAATCCTGATACCGATTAAATCCCCAATCCTTTCATGAAAATTTTTGTGTGTAACAGGCTCTTTATTAGGTTCCGAACCGGCATTTTCCTGGTCAATTTTTTCAATAAGCCTTGATTCACCTTTGATTCGATACAGTATCGTATGGATACTTTCCTTTGGCGCCGAAGGATCATCGCTTATAAGCCGAACAATATACTCAGCAAGTTTTTTGTATGTCTCTTTTCTCTTGAAAAAAGAGATCAGTAAATTGTCCCTTTGTTGTTTTTTCAATCGTTTAATCCTTGTTGAAAGACTGACAGAATAAGACCTATTCCTGGGTGACGCGCAACACCTCCCGAAGGGAAGTGATGCCCCGGGCCACCTTGGTCAACCCGTCGCTTCGAAGGGTTTTCATTCCTTTTCTGATTGCAGCCGCCTTGATCAGATTGGCATCCGAGGTTTCCAGGATAAGTGACTTCAATTCCTCGTCCAGGGGCAGAATCTCCATAATGGCCTGGCGTCCCAAATACCCTGTGTTAAAGCATTTTTGGCAGCCTTTAGGCCTGAATACCTTCTGCCCGGGGGCAAGGCCGTTTGTTCTTTGAAAACTGCTCAAATCTGCATGGGATAGGGTAAATTGTTCCCGGCAGTGGGAGCAGAGTACCCGGACAAGACGCTGGGCAATCACATGATTCACCGAGGAGGTGATCAGATAGGGCTCCACACCTAAATCCACTAAACGGGTCACCGCACCGGGGGCATCATTGGTGTGAAGGGTGGAAAACACAAGATGCCCGGTCAAAGCCGATTGAATCGCAATTTCAGCCGTTTCAATATCACGGATCTCACCGATAAGAATGACATCCGGATCCTGGCGGACAATGGATCTTAGCCCCCGGGCAAAGGTCAGGCCTGTTTTCTGATTGACCTGGATCTGTCCCACACCTTTCAAGTTGTATTCCACCGGGTCCTCAACTGTAATAATAGACCGGTCCGGGGTGTTAATTTCAGACAGCCCCGCATACAGGGTGGTGGTCTTTCCGCTGCCCGTGGGACCTGTAACCAGGACAATACCGTGGTTCTGCCGAAAAATATCATGCAAGTGCCGTTCATTTTCAGGAGACAGCCCAAATTCTGAAACCTGCATGAAATATCCGGACTTATTCAACAGCCGGATAACCAGGCGCTCACCAAAATTGGTGGGCACGGTTGAAATACGCATATCAATTTCCTGGTTGCCCAGCCGGACCTGGGCCCGGCCGTCCTGGGGAATCCGCTTTTCGGCAATATTCATCTTGGCCATGACCTTAATCCTGGAAATCAGACTGGACTGGAACATCTTGGGCGGGGTCATCATCGAATACAAAATCCCGTCAATGCGGTACCGGACAACGAGTTCGTCCTGGAACGGTTCGATGTGAATATCGCTGGCGCCGGCCTTGACCGACTGGGAGATCATCTGGTTGACCAGGCGGATGACCGGTGCATCGCTGGTGTCATCCAAAAGATCTGCGGTATGCTCAATGTCTTCAATGTAGAGAAATTCTTCATCTTCCATGTCGTCCATCAGTTTCTGGACATTGTGCGCATCCTGATCAAAAATCATATTGATGGCACTCAGAATCTGGGCCTTTGTGGCCAGTGCCAAGGTATAGTCCCCAAAGCCTGCATGCATGGCGACCTCATCCACATAGCTTAACTCCGATGGATCATTCAGAGCAATCACCGAACGTTTATCTTCAGGATTAAGCGGAACAATAAGATTTCTTTTCAAAAACTTGCGAGTGATCTTCTCGGAAACGGACTGATCCGGATTTAGAAAAGCGATATCTTCCAAAAAGTCAATGCCGTAGATCGCACCCAACGCTTTAAGGGACTGGGATTCGGACACAAGCTTGGTGTCACATGCCATTTCCGACATCCGGGCTGGGTCCTTGGTGCAGGCAGCCTTGATTTTTTCCCTTTGTTCACGGTCCAGGGTGACAAACATTGCTAACTTGTCAATAAACTGTTGGATTAATTTTTCCATATCAATTCAAAAGAATGCTTTTTATGGGCGCATCTTCATCATACAATTTTATTTCCTGTTTATGAAGTTCGTCCATCTTATCCTTTTTTTCCTGATAAATATCTTTTGCCTCCAGAGTAGTTTTAACCACCCTGGGAGTCAGGAAAATAAAAAGATTGGTTCTGTCACTGCCCGAAGACTGGCTTTTAAAGGCATTGCCCAGAAGAGGGATGTCACCCAGGCATGGTACCTTGCCCACTTCCTTGCTCAAGCTCTCGTCAATCAGTCCGCCAATCACCACGGTATTGCCGTCTTCCACAATAATGGTGGTTTCAAGTTCCCGCTTCAGAGTGGTTGGCCGGTCCGCATTGGTGGTATTTGCTGTGTCCAGTTTGGTAACCTCCTGATAGAAATCCAGCCTTACCAGCCGATCATGGCTTATGGACGGGGTGATTTTCAGAGTAATGCCCACATCCTTATATTCATATGAACTGTAGGTAGTAGAAGAGTCCTCGGCAGCGGACCGGGTCTGGTAGGCCACATTTTTGCCAATGGTGATGGTGGATTCTTCGTTTTCCGTGGTCAAAAGCTGGGGCGTGGACAAAATTTTCACATCTGAATCTAATTTATATGCCTGGACAATGGCCTGGAAATTTCCACCAAAGACCCCCATGGAAAAACCGCTGGGCAGCACCCCTCCCACCACGGAAGCCAAACCGCCGGAATCTGAAGCAGAGGTACCGAATCCACCAAACCCGGTATTGTCTCCATGAATCGATCCCTCAGCCTGCCATTCCATACCGAAATCAAGGGACCGGTCCGCATTCATCTCCATGATCAAACACTCAATGTAGACCATTGATCTTGGCACATCCAATTTTTTAATCACCTCTTCCAATACCGGATAATCATCTTTATCCGCAATAATAATCAAGGAGTTGGTGGCCTTATCCGCTGTGATTTTTATGTCATCGGACAAAAGGGGGGCTTTTTTCTGGCCAATCTTTTTTGAATCATTGCCGCTTTCGGGTATTTCTTGGAGTACGGCAGATAGTTCTTCGGCAGTGGCATGCTCAAGATAAAAGACCCGGATCTTTTCTTCCCCTTTTGGGACCTCTTTATCTAAAGCATCCACAAGTGCCGTAATCTGTGCGCTTTCCTGTTCACTGGCCAAAAGGATAATGGAATTGGTCCGTTCATCGGCCACCATTTCCACAGAAAAATCATTGCTATTTTTTCTCCTGTTTCCTGAAATTTTCCTTGTCTTTGCTGTATAGATATTGGTCAGATTGGTAACCATTTTTTCGGCATCTGCATATTTAATGGGCAAAACAGTGATTTTACGACCCACCCCTTCCACATCAATGGAATTGATCAGCTTGAGGAGCCGGTCAATGCTGGCAAGGGTTGCCGTGGCAATGAGCATGTTTGAGTCGGCATGGGATAAAAGGAGACTGCCCTTTGCAAGCATTGGAGATAAAAGGGATTTAAGCTCGTCTGAACTTGCGTAAGTCAGGGGGATCAGCCGGGTGACCAGTTTATCTGATGCCTGTTCAACATCCCTTGCCACACGGGTATCCACATTATCGCCCCTGGCATTCACAGCAGGAATAATCTTGACAACGCTTCCGCTTTCAACCGTAGCAAACCCGTAAATATCCAGAACCGATTCAAATACCTTGTACGCCTCATCCACAGATATTTTTTCAGGAGAGATAATGGTAACCTTTCCCCTTACCTTGGTATCCACCACAAAATTTTTCTGGGTCAGTTTACTGATGAATCTAATAAACACACCGATGTCAACATCATTGAAATCCATAGACACAAATCCTGAATCGTCCTGGTTCTGTGCCGCCTGCACCGGACAAAGCCATACCAGGGCCAACACCACAAGGATTAGGCAGATGTGTTTCAGCGTGAATGAGTTGCGACTGTCCTGCAACATATTTATTCTCCTTTGGTTGTTCATCGGCACTTTTATTTTTTTATATGAAAGTTCCAATAAGTTACTGAATTACTTTCATGCTTTGTTGTGGGTTGAACCTCGGTATTGATAGACCAAGTCAGCCCATGGCTGTTATATGAAAGAACTGAACTAACCGGTTAGTTTCTTTCATGATTTGTTATGTCCTGACCTCGGTGAAAGACCAGGTCGGCCATGACCGTTATTACCGGTAAAGCAGACAACAGGCTTCAAGGACCGCAGATTAAATAACTTGAACGAAATAGCTTGCCTTTTGGCCCATCTACTTCGTTGCATCAAAGGTCCAATAGGCATGCTATTCAACCTTTAATGCGCCTTGTAGATAAACCAAAATTCGGCGTTATTTCTGCCCAACTTATTTAATCTGCGGTCCTAACTTAAGATCTATTTTTTTCTCCCTTTAACGCCAGGGTCTGGGTTTCAATTACGGCATCCAGAAACTGTCCCTTGTCACCTGACTTTGTCAGGGACAATGAAATGACAGACACACCCTGAGGAGAGGTTTCAATTCTGAAAAGAAAATCCACCAGGCCTTTTAAATATACCTGCTGAAGCTTAACCGTTACCCGGGAGCGTATATAATCGCTGTTTTCCATATCCTGGGAAAACGGTTTCATATAGGCAACATTTTTTTTCACAAGACTCTTAGATGACAGGGATTCCAGAAAGGAAAACAGCGTAAACTTGGGCCCTCTTTTTTTAAGGGCCTCTTTTTCCAGATCAAAACTGTTTGCGTATTGTTGCCATGTCATTTCAAAGTTCTGCATCACCTCAAAATCCCGGGCTTTTGAAATCACCTTTTTTTCAAGCATTGCCCGTTTGTCCACGGCCGGCAGATAAACAAACCAGACAAGACTAAACAGCACAAGAAAAACCGTGCCAGCGGCTATAAATTTTTTATCCCGTTTTGACAATTCAAACATAATCAGATCTCAATAATGAATTTAAAATCCACCCGCTTGCCGCCCTTGCCTGCCACGGCACTGCCGATATTCACCTTTTTGAAAAACGGCGACTTTTCAATGAAGCCCTTTACCTGATCAATGGTATTATAATTATCCGCAGATCCGGACAGAATCATCCGCCTCTTATCCAGCATCAGCCGGTCCACCTGAACATCCACAGCGCCAGGAATACAACGGGAGAGCTCGACCAGGATACTGCCGGCCGGCACACGGTCTAAGTTTTCAGCGTCGGCATTTGCAGAGCCGCCCCGGGTCAATTCCCCGACACTTGCCTGCATGAGCAGCAAAGGATCAATGTTTCCTATTCTTTTATCCGGAAATGCCTTTTTATAAATGGCGGCCATGGCTTGGTTGTGCTGATCAACCTGTTTTTCCAACCGTGATATGTCCATATGAATATTGACCATGAATAAAATAAAGGCAAGCAGGGCCAGGGCACAGCAGCTTGCGATATATCCCGCATATGCCCGGATAAATGAATCTGAGCCGTACTTGCCCCGGCACATGTTCAGCATCCTAAGGTCCGGGGAAAGCAATACAATATTCCGGGATACATCCACAAAGGCCGATCCGGTGATTGATTCGGGCAGTTCGGGTTCCCAAGCATCCTGGCCGGTAAAATCAGACTGAAACTTAAAAAAATCGGCAAGGGCCTTATGCATCCCTTTTCGGGCAGATTCATCCAACTCCCCGGAAATATAAATATTAAAGGGCTCTGTTACACCGAAACGCTGCCAGACGCCTAACAACATCTGCCTGATTGCCTGAATCGGCAGTTGAGAAGCCGCCTCCCCGGCAAGGGTGCGAACCTGCACAATATTGCCCTGGGCCACCAGAATCAAAGCCAGCTCGCATCCATCCATGTCCAGGAAAACAAAATTTGTCTTGTCTTTGTTCTGTTTAAGAAAAGAGGCAACCATGGCCAGGGATCCGGGCGCAATGGCCACGGGTTTAAGCCCTGCTGCCGTAAGGCTTGCATGGTAAGACTTAAGTATATCTTCCTCAATGGATCCGGAAAATACCAGAGGGGTCGACTGTTGTGTTTTCAGTTCATACTGAAAAAAATCAGTCACGACAGGACCCATTTCCTTTGGAAAACGGGTTTTAAGTTCCAAGGGCAGAACCTGCCGAATTTTTGCCCGGGATGTAAAGGGCAAGCTGATATTTCGAAAATAAAACCTGCCGGCCGGCAAAAGGAGCATGACCTGGACCGCGCTGTCCTTTTTAATGGCCGGGTCAATGGCCTGGATAACAGATACCAGCCCCGCATCAAACAGGGTATGATCTTCCCCAACCGTTTCCAGATCTTCATAGACCACACGGCCCAACGCCTGAACCGGTTGGGATTTACCGCGTCCATTCACCAGCCAGGCATCAAGCCCTGTGCGATTTTCCCGGAGGATCAAAAGGGGGTCTGCCATGGTCTACACCCTTTCCATTTGAAGAATCCGGCAGGACCATTTGCCTGTCATATCCTGTTTTTCCCGTTTAATTACAGCGTGCAAGGTTACTTGATAATCATTTTTTTTTGCGGTACAGGTTACACTGAAAACATGACTTGAATAGGTAATCACCTTTTCAAATATTTTTTTTTCATTATCGCTTAGGGCAATAACATTCTCAAACCACCCGGATTCAAGGATATGGGTATATTCCTGGCCTAAGCTTGCCTTGTCAGACCGATAGTCGGCAAGGTCTTGGGCATTTGCGTCCCGGCCCTCGGGCAAAATCGCTGCAAGCACCGCCACAGGGGCCGTATTTATATTTACTGTGCCTGAAAATGAAAACCGATTCTCTTTTGAATCCTGGTCTTGTAAAAGGCCGTATACGGTGAACATATCCGTTACATCCGCCTGAAGCGATTCATCCATACCCTGACTGATATATGCCGAGGATAACATTGCGTCAACAACCCCTTTGACAAGAAACAACTCACTAATATGCATAAAGGGACCATTGGCACAGGTATAAGGCACATCCAGGGATTCGTAATAATTTGACTCGGCACCTGTCAACCCCGTTATGGCATCATCGTCCTTGGAGTCAAGCCAGTCTTTAAGCGCATTAACAATTTCAACGGCGCTACCGGCCTCTTCGGGCTTGTCTTCCGGGACTGCCAGGGTTAAAAACCGTTCCAGTACCACCATCTGGGCATCATTGGGTTCATTGCCGGGAAATTGTTTGAGCAATGCATTTAACTGTAATTTTCCCATTTCATCGGAAATTTTTAAGGATAAATCTGCCGGCTCCAGGCCCATGGCAGCCACAGCCTGGTCAATCTGTTCCGGATTCGCCCATGGTTCCTGGATGGAATCGATCTCGTTGTCAGCTGCGTCCATAGCCAGAATCATCATGGCCAGGTGGATGCCGGACATGGCCATTTCCCGGGCTGCAAACATATCGTTCTCAATGATGGTCCCAGAAGCCGCCTGCTTTGCAAGACGTCCGGCCTCCAGCGCCACCACGCAGAGAATGGCAACCACAGCAATGGTGGCAATCAGTGCCACACCCTTTTGATTTCTGTAAATATTATCCACCGGTCTGCCCCTGTACCGGTAACACCACGGCAGTTTCATATATTTTTTCTTTATTTTCACTTTTCAGGGTCAACCCGATGTTCAATACACAAGGCAGGGACACCCCATCACGGTCCGTATTCGTATCCTTATCCCCATCCCAGTCCTGGTGCTCATTGAGCTTTGCATCAACGAAATCAATGGTAAATCGGGTAATATTTTCTGCAAGGACCGGATCTAAGCACGGGTCTGTATCCCGATCACTGCCAATGGGACGTTCAGCTCGACAAAGATCAAACAATTCCCGGCTGTTTTTTCGAACGTAATAGGTTACACGGACTACACTGGACGGCCTGCGGCGGCCTGTCTGAAGGCCTGAAAGGCAGACAAATTCAAGGGTGGAAAAGGTCTCTGTACCTACGCTGCTTTCACTGCCGGTCATCTGGAAAGTATCCACATCCTGACCATCGAGACTGTTCTGAACGCTTATTATCCTGGATTCCGGCACGTACAGATTGGTCAGATCATCCAGAATTCTTCTGAATGCATCTCTGGCCCGTTCATTATAGTCAACACCGTGTGCAATGGACTGCCCTGTGGATATGAATGAATTAAAAGATGAAAACAGCATTACCATAACAAATGAAAAAATAACAAGGGCCACCATCAGTTCCATCAAGGTGAATCCGTAGTCTGTTCGGCTAACTTGCAGGGGCATACCTGAATGTTTCAACATGATAGGACCGATCCCCGTGCTCCCGTGTTATTGTCAGATCAATTTTTTTCAATGTGCCGACCTTATCGGCCAAATTCGGCATGATATCAGAGAAGTTGGCGTTTACATCCGTCACCTCGCACTGCCAGGCATACCCTTTAAACGCCTGGTCAAACTCACCTTTCAACTCCGGGTCATCTATGGACAACTCTATTTGGGCAAGGGCCTTGGCAGCAAGATACCGGGCTGTTGTCTGAAAATCATCGGCCCCGGCAAGATTGATGGTTCCGGACTGCATTCTAAACAGCGCTACCATCACCGTTGCAATAATGGTCATGGCCACGATCACCTCGATCAGGGTAAAGCCACGCTGCCCCCGGCAGCCGCCATCATTCCCGGGTTGACAGCTTGTTTCAGATGCAATCGTCATAGGAGACATATCCATCAATCAGGTGAACTTTTTTCTGGAACATGCAGATTTGAATGGTCATCTCCCGACTCGCTTCCCGGACATGAATCAGGACCCGATCAGAATATCCTTTGCTGAAGAAGCAGATGCTTTTGTCATCATCGGCCCTGGTATCGTCATCCGGGAATTCCAGATTACGCAATTTCAGATCACCGTTCAGTGATACGCCATTATTCAGGGCAACCTGCCGGGCATCCTCATCCATTGTATCATCCGTCACACAAATTTTTCCGGAACCCGAATCCATATATAGGGTAAGATTTTTATTTTCCACCATGGCCCGAAGCTTTAATTTCTCCAGAAAAAGAATCAGGCCGGATACGTTATCAGAGGCGTTTGAAGTTAAATGAATCTGCCTGAACAATGGAATTGAAAACAATAGAATAATTGTAAAAATACCCACCACCACCATCAGTTCAACAAAGGTGAAGCCGGAATGATTTATATAAAAGTTCCAACAGGTTGTTAAACGACTTTCATATTTTGTTGTGGGTTCAGTCTGGAGGGGTGATAGACCGGACCTACCCATAGCTGTTATTCCTGCACTTCCCAGTTGGTGATGTCCGCATTGATCCCCTCCCCTCCCGATTCTGAGTCCGCACCATATGAAATCAGGTCAAACGTGCCGTGGACACCGGGACACAGGTAGACATACTCGGTGCCCCAAGGATCTTTGGGCACTCTTTTCTTTTCAAAATACCCGTTATCATTCCAGCTGCGGGGGACAGGATCGGTGGCCGGCTTTTCGATCAGTGCCAAAAGGCCCTGTTCCGTTGTGGGATAAAACCCATTGTCCAGTTTATACATTTTCAGGCTGGTTTCAATGGCAGCAATGTCCACCTGGGCTTTTACGATTTTTGCCTTGTCTGCCTTATCCATATACCTTGGCACAATGGTGCCGGCCAGAATCCCAAGGATTATGACAACCACCATCAGTTCAATAAAAGAAAAGCCTGCCTGATTTTCAACCTGCCTGCTGTACTGCCTGATAAATTTTATGCACACCTGTTTGATCCTTTTCATTTATGAACGCCTTTAGTTGATACCTTTTAGCCCGTTTAGATACGAATTTTAAATCGCCAATTGGAGTGAATTATTAAAAAATTAAGAAAAAATGACAAGAAAAAATATTCTGCTAATGTTTTGCTCAATGTCATGAATACAAAATCCGGTGCTGCCAACCTGATTTCGACCTTATACCATAATGAAATTTTACATGGCAATCGTTCCGAAAATTCTTCCCTGACATTGACCCTTAACACCCCCTCTGGTATAAAGCCTTGTACTTTTTAAAAAGAAACATCAAAGGCCTTTGATACACCATGTCTTACCAGGTTCTGGCATTAAAATACCGGCCCCAAACATTTTCAGAAGTTGTTGGACAGGATCATGTTACCACCACCCTGACCAACGCAATTTCCGGAAACAGGGTCCCCCACGCCCTTCTGCTGGCAGGCCCCAGGGGTACCGGCAAAACCACCATTGCCCGCATCATGGCCAAGGCCATGACATGTCAGACCGGGCCGACCCCTTCTCCGTGCAACGAATGCAGAATCTGCAAAGATATTATCAACGGTCATTGTGCAGATGTGTTTGAAATTGACGGTGCCTCCAACAACAGCGTGGAGCAAATCCGTGAGCTAAGGGACAATGTGGCCTACATGCCCTCTACCGCCAGGTACAAAATCTATATCATTGATGAAGTCCACATGCTTTCGGTGGCGGCCTTTAATGCCCTGCTCAAGACTTTAGAAGAGCCCCCGGAGCATGTTCTTTTCATCTTTGCCACTACGGAAGTCCATAAAATTCCGGCCACCATCCTGTCCCGGTGCCAACGCCATGACCTGTCTCGAATTGCCTTAGACAAAATCTGCGCCCACTTAGAGAATCTGTGCCGGAAAGAAGACTATACGGTTGAAAAAGAAGGACTGGAACTGATTGCGTTAGAAGCGGACGGTTCCATCAGGGATGGCTTAAGCCTTTTGGACAGAATTCTTTCAGCCGGGCCTGAAAAAGAAATTGACCGGCAAATGATTGCCCAAAGGCTTCGAGGCACAGATCGAAGAGTTCTTTTTTCCATCTCTTCGGCCGTATTGGAAAGAAACGGGGCGCAACTCATTGATCTTGTCAGCAAAATCAATGATTCCGGTATGGACTTGAAGGAATTTTATTCCGGTATCATTGCCCAGTTCAGGAATCTGAACATCATCCGGCTGTGCGGAAAAGACAGCCCTGTGCTCAATATGATTGAAACCGAAAAACTTGAGCTTGACCGGATGTGCAAAAATTTTCCGTCTGCCTATCTTGGTATGCTGCTGGATCTTCTTTTAAAAGAGGAGAGCATTGTGCGCTTTGCATCCCACACCCAGACCGCCGTAGAGATGGTATTGCTCAAAATGATCCAGATTGAACCTGAAACCCGGCTTGATGAAATCATCACTAAAGTGGATCTATTAGCGCGTCAAATGGAGAATCGCCTTGACCAAACCAATGTTGATTCACCGCCAACGCAATATGAGACTCCGGCCCTGACAACGGCACGGCCTGCAGAACAGCCCCCCGATCACAAGCCCACCGAAACACCGCCTTTAGCAGAACCCCGGCCGATGCCGATACCGGAGCCCCCACCCTATGAACCGGAACGGGAGCAGACACCGTCTGATATCCCAGACTATTCACCTGATTCATCCGATTCTCCCGGGTCTGCCCCCCCTGTGGAGCAGGTGAAAGAGCAACAGAGGCCTGCAACCTGGACGCAGTTCATGGATGTACTTCAACAAGAGCATCCCTTTATTTTCGGTTTATTTTCCAAGGGCCAGGCAAACACATCTGCCCTGGACAAAGTGATTGTAACCCTTGCATCCTGCTCCGGGTTTGAAAAATCCAGGCTCGACGCCAAAAGCAAAGCGCTGGCGGAACTGGGTCAAAAACATTTAGGTAAATTCATTGAGGTAAGCATAGAAAACAACGGCGGTCCGGCAGATGAGACTTGCCGGCAGCAGGCGTCCCTACAAAAGGCGGAACAAGCTGCGGCAGGCCACCCCATGGTCCAGCACGCGGTACGTTTATTTGACGCAGATATCATATAACAACCATGGGCTGACTTGGTCTATCAATACCGAAGCTCAACCCACAACAAAGCATGAAAGTAATTCAGTAACTTATTGGAACTTTATATAAAAACGGTTACAGGCTATCCTTGAACTGTCGATCAGCCAAGGCGGGTGCACAACAAGACATAAAAACCACTGACTGTAATATTCAACAAAAAGGAGTTAATCCATGAAAAACATGAATAGTATGATGAAACAGGCCCAGAAACTTCAGAAAAAAATGCTGGAGGCCCAGCAGGATCTGGCAACCAAAACCGTTGAAGCCAGTTCAGGCGGTGGTATGGTAAAAGTGGTGGCCAATGGGGCTCAGAAAATTGAGTCCATTGTTCTTGAAAAAGAGGTGGTTGATCCCGAAGATATTGAAATGCTGCAGGATCTTGTGCTTGCCGCAGTGAATGACGCCTTAAAAAAATCCCAGGAGATGGTCTCCACTGAAATGGGAAAACTGACCGGTGGCATGAATATCCCAGGCATGTAATATTTTATAAAATAACCAGAACCCATTGTGAACCATTATCCTGAAGCCATTGTCAAGCTGATCCATTCGCTTTCCACCCTGCCGGGAATAGGAAAAAAAACAGCGGAACGTCTGGCCCTTCATATTCTTCATGCCCCGGACCATGAAGCCGCGTCTCTGGCCGCAAATATCATTGAACTGAAAAAAAGCGTCCGGCTATGCGCATCCTGCTTTGCGCTCACTGACCGGGAAACCTGCCAAATCTGTGCAGACCCCGGCCGTGATAAAGGCATGATCTGCGTGGTGGAGAACCCCACAGACATGGCTGCCATTGAAAAGTCAGGGGGCTTTTCAGGTGTGTACCACATCCTTGGCGGTGCCCTGTCCCCCATTGACGGCATCGGCCCCAAAGACATTCGCCTGGCCGAACTGTTCAGGCGGGCCCGGGGCAAGGACGTCAGAGAGCTGATCCTTGCCACCCGCACCAATGTGGAAGGAGAAGCTACGGCTGCCTATATCCGGGGCAAACTGGCTACAACAAAAATTAAAATCACCCGAATTGCATCGGGCATACCCATGGGGGGGGACCTTCAGTATGTGGACCCCTTAACTATGCAGAAAGCCATGGAAAAACGTTACGGAATCTGAAAATGCTGACACCAGAAGATATTTTTGACTGTAAATTATGCGGCGAGTGCTGCAAAGGATTTGGCGGCACCTATGTGGATGAAAAGGACATCAGAAAAATCTGCAATTATATCCAAGCAGATCCTGACACCTTTGTGGAAAATTATTGTGATATGTCCGGATCAAGGCCGGTGCTGACACGGGGAGAGAACGGGAGCTGTATTTTCTTTGACCCCCAAAAGCAGTGTACCATCCATCCGGTTAAACCATATATGTGCAGGGCCTGGCCCTTCATAAAAGCCCTGATTAACCATCCGGAAAACTGGGATATCATGGCAAACTCCTGCCCAGGTATGAAAAAAGGCGTCCCACCCGGGGATATTTCACGCATAGCTATCATGGAAAAAGAAAAACTTGATCGGGCTTTCAAGCGTTAGTCAGGCTCTAAAGCATTTCACTGATGCGAAAAGACACTGTCAAATAAAGAGTTCTAATACCATATATATGCGGTAACATTCGAACCACATGATTATCTGATATACCTGAGGGATAGCTTATCATGACCGGATACTCTCCCGACAAGAGACCTGCACCATGACATCTCCTGCATTCGTATGCGCCACCCCATCCTTGACCGGAACAGGATGGACATTTTAATTGTACTGGCAGTGCCACCTTAATTTGTCCACCCTGAAATGCCTGTTCAGGTGTTAATGTGATCACGACATTAAGATTCTCAAAACATTCGCTTTTAGGTCGGGATATTTGCCTGAAATTGCATCATGTTCTATCAAACGATTCATCAAATGGTGGTCTATAGGTATGAAAAAACCGTAAAAAAATCGCAGTTCCCAAATTTATCGGTTATTCTTTTTCAGGAATGAGAGATTCAACGTGTTCCCTTGGGCCGGA
This sequence comes from Desulfobacter hydrogenophilus, assembly GCF_004319545.1. Taxonomy (NCBI): domain Bacteria; kingdom Pseudomonadati; phylum Thermodesulfobacteriota; class Desulfobacteria; order Desulfobacterales; family Desulfobacteraceae; genus Desulfobacter; species Desulfobacter hydrogenophilus. Next base: position 232,335 of record NZ_CP036313.1, read on the forward strand.
TCTTATACTTTCCCCATACGTGGATCTCAACTTTTTTTTGACTCAGGACTTCAAGATCATGTATCTGTCGTTTAATTGGATCTGAAAGTATGGAATATACCTCCTGGACTGCAAGAAACGGAGAATGGTTATCCCCATAACGGTCTGGATGGAACTCTTTAACAAGTTGCCTGTATGCGTTTCTGATCTCATCCAGTGTTGTATCTGAAGCGGTTCCTAAAACAAAGTAATAGTCTTTTGGCATGATATCCCCCCTGATAAAGACTCGCCAATCAAACCATTTACGACCTACATTATCATATTAATAAAAAATTAAATAGTAATGAAATTATATTGACATAGTATTTTTTTGTGTTTATCCTAATTCGGAATTCAAAAAAAGGGCTTTCAAACCAGGCCTCTAAAACAAAAAAAACAATACAACAGCCACGGGCTGTCCTCGTCCATCAATACCCAGGCACAGCCCATAACAAAGGTTTAAAGATCTAAGTAAGTTACCCAGACTTTCATATAAAAAAACGAAAGGAGTTGGAACTATGTTTACAAAACTAAGTGACATCGACAGAAGGTTCAGGACCATGGATCTGTTCCGAAACAAAATAGACAGACTTTTGAGTGATTATGACAGGTCATACCTTTATAATCCTGCTTCCACACTTAGATCTAATTCACTAAAAACCAACCTTCTGGAAAGCGGTGATAGATTTGAAGTCCAGGTCGAAGTGCCCGGTATCTCAAAAGATGACCTGAATATCAAAATCCAGGGCAATTATCTTGAAATTAGCGGCAAACGTTCTGTGGAGACCCCGGAAGGGTACAAAAAGCACAGAAATGAAAGAGGCAGCAGCACATTTTCACGCAGCTTTACTTTGCCGAATGACATTGATGCTGAAAAGGTGGAGGCCGCGCTTAAGGACGGCATTCTGTACTTGACACTACCAAAGTTAGAAACTGCAAAACCCAAGCAGATCACAATCAGTTAATTTGATTAGGAGGTTATCATGAGTGACAGAAAAGAAGATGACGCCATCGAAAAAACCAGAGATCTAAGGACTGCCATCCCATCTGTTGATATTTATGAAAATGATAACGAAATTCTTCTGTATGCTGATATGCCTGGTGTAAAAAAGGAAGATCTCTCAATAAATATCGACAATGGGACCCTTTCCCTTTCCGGTGTTCGTCGGTTTGAAAACAAAGGGGTTTCCAGATGGGAACAGTTTTCTGATATAGAATATGCCAGAAGTTTCTCCGTGCCCCAGAGCATTGAAGTCGAACGGGTGGAAGCAGCGCTCAAAGATGGTGTACTCAAATTGCATCTGCCCAAATCTGAAGCAGCCAAACCCAAAATGATCAAAATAAACGCCGCATAAAATCAAGGAACCATCTCTATTGCTTGGATGGCTGTGAGAGTCGATTGAGCATATCGCAGCCATTTTGAGCCAAACCATATCAGTATAAAAAGGAGATTAAAAATGGATATTAAAAAGATAGCACCATGGAATTGGTTTAAAAAAGAAACCGGAGATAATGGACATACCATTCCTGAAAAGTACAATAAAGATAAAGAGAACAGGTATTCAACACGCTCATTAAATGTTTTGCACGATGAAATGGACCGGTTATCTGATAATTTTTTCAGCGGTTTAGGCTTGTTTCCATCATTTTCCAGGTCAGGAATGCTTGAAGAAATAACCGGGAATGTATTAAAACCCAGTCTTGATCTAAGTGCAACTGATAAAGAATACACGGTTTCCTTAGAGATACCAGGCGTCAATAAAAAAGATGTAAACCTTGAGCTTATTCATGACACCTTGATTATTCGGGGAGAGAAAAAACAAAAAAAAGAAGAGAAAAAGAAAAATTGTTACCGACTCGAAAGATCCTATGGATCATTTCAACGCACTTTATCGCTGCCGGAAGATGCCAACAGGGACAATATAAAAGCTGATTTTAAAAATGGTGTATTGAACATCACGATCCCCAGAATGGAGCTTGCTTCTGGAACCGAATCTAAACAGATAGAAATTAAAAATACCTAACACGCGAATATTTATTATAAGAACTAATTAAAAAGGCTCGAACCCATTATTGAAATAAAGTCATTAAAAAAACAATAAAACCCTATTGACATGGAACAATCCAGAGTTAATTTAGGCAAAAATAGAGATGACTTTGTGGGAGCAGGGGTTTTGTACATAGAATTGACGACACCTTAACTTTCATGGAACGTCGATTCTATCATCCCAAACGGTTCCCGTAACAACCCTCAATAACCTATCACAAGGAGGACGAATTATGTTTACAAGATTTGGTGATATAGACAGATTATTCGGCACCATGAATCTCCTTCAAAGGAAACTGGACAATCTTTATGGCGCTTATGGGAGACCATCCGGTTACAAATGGGAATTAGAATCAGCTGTTCCCAAGACAAATCTCTATGAACACGGAGACAATTTTGAAATCAAAGCCGAAGTTCCAGGACTTGAAAAGAATAACTTGAATGTAAAGATCCAGGGGAATTATCTTGAAATCAGCGGAGAAAGGCGATCAGATGCTCCCGAAGGGTATAAAACCCATAAAACTGAAAGAGGCGTTGGATCTTTTTCCAGAAGCTTTACACTGCCTGCAGATGTTGACTCAACCAAAGTTAAAGCCACGCTTAAAGACGGTGTGCTTTATCTTACACTTCCCAAGCATGAGGCCGCAAAACCCAAAAAAATAAGCATAAATTAAACTTTAAGATAAAGTTTTAAAAAAGGAGGGTACAATGGATAGAGCACAAGAAATCGTAAAGCAAGACGAAAGAACCGTCGAGAAAACTCATGAATTGTATGAAGCAACGCCAGCCGTAGATATTTATGAAAATGACAATGAAATCCTTCTCCACGCTGACATGCCTGGGGTGGTAAAAGAAAATATATCAGTTGATATTGATAACGGAAAACTATCAATATCCGGTGTCAGAAAACTTAAAACAGAAGGGGCAGCAACATATACAGAATTTTCAGATGTAGAATTTGTCAGAAGTTTTTCCGTACCCCAAACCATTGATGTTGAAAAAGTTGAGGCAGAATTAAAAAACGGCGTCTTAAAACTGCACCTGCCTAAATCTGAAGCGGCAAAACCCAGGCAGATAGAGATAAAAACGGCATAAAATATATCACAATTTCACCCGGAGAATCTTAATCCTCCTTAGAGGTTTGTAACATCAACCCCAAAATGGCAGGCTTTCTCCGGGTGACTTGTTATCCTTTAGAGCCTGTGGTCAGAGAAAAGTTCAGCTCACAATCGTTCACACTATCGCGTTTTTTATTTTTTATACATGCCTTCGAACTGGCGGGCTATACTGTCACGCTCATAAACAATCTCCACCCGACGGTTACGGGCCCGGCCCTGGGCCGTATCATTGGTGGCCACGGGATGATACTGGGCATAGCCTTCGGCAGAAATATAAAAAGGCGACACCCCGTTTGCTACCAGCAGGCGTGCAACAGTAGACGCCCTGGCCGAAGACAGTTCCCAGTTCGATGGATAAGTGGATGAAGTAATGGGCTCGGAATCGGTATGCCCCCGGATCTTTACATGGTAGGCAAGCCGTGACAGGACCGAAGCCACTTTTTCAAGAATCTCCAAACCCTTGGGAGATAACTGAGTGCCGCCTGCTGAAAAGAGCAGCAAGTCAGACATGGTAATGACCACACCGGCCTCGGTTTTAGTGACACTGACCTCCCCGCCCAGTTTATTGAAAAGGACCAGTTCCCTGATTTCAGAAACAATATCATCTAGCTCCTTTTCAATCATGCCGCCAAGCTCATCAATGGACTGGTGATCTTCTGTTTTTTCCGAAGGCACCGGATGCATGGTTAAACCCTCCCGGGTACCGGATTCAGGAACAGCCTGAGCTCCCAGGGCACTTCTCAGGGATTTGACAAGTTCTTTATAAGTCTCCTGCTGGGTGGTACTCATAGCAAATAAAAGAACAAAAAAGCACATTAAAAGCGTTACCAGATCCGCAAAGGTTGCCATCCATGCAGGCGCACCTTCGGTGACATTGATAATCTGTTTTTTGACGACCTTTTTTTTCTCGCTACCTGACTCTTCGTCGTTTCCTGCCATGCCTTTATCCTTTTACTAAGGATTACTTTTTCTCTTCCTTGGCAGCATCCCCCAAATAGACCTTGAGCTTGTCTTCCATAAGTTTTGGATGTTCACCTTCCCGGATGGATAAAATACCCTCGTAAACAATATTCATGTTGGTAATTTCTTCTTCGGTACGCCCTTTGAGCTTATCACTCATGGGAATGAAAAAAAGATTGGCCATGATGGCGCCGTAAAATGTGGTAATCATGGCAACGGCCATTTTCGGACCAATGGTGGAGGGGTCATCCAGATTAGCCAGCATCTGCACAAGGCCGATCAGCGTACCGATCATCCCAAATGCCGGTGCATAAGCCGCCATGGCGGCAAAAATGGCCGAACCGGTATCCAAATCTTTTTTGGTCAATTCCATCTTCTTTTCCATGATTTGCCCGATATCTTCGGTCTTAACCCCGTCCACGGTCATTTGCAGGGCCTGGGCCAGATAGGGATCCGAAGTGCTCTGAATATCACCTTCAATGGACAACAATCCACCTTTTCTGGCCTTATTGGATATTTCCGTAAGATTGGCAATAATATTCTCGGCTTTTTCAATTTTGAACATAAACACCTTAATCGCAGTTTTAACGATGCCTATAACATCACCTAGCGGAAAACCGATCATGGTTGCGGCAATGGTACCGCCCACCACAATAAGAATAGAGGGGATATTGATGAACATACTGATGGGACCGCCCAAAAGAATGGTGCCCAGAATGAACCCAATCCCTGAAACAGCACCGATTATTGAAGAAATATCCATTCGTTTCAGACCTTTATATAAACAGTTTCGTCTACAGGATATGCCCTGTGATATTGTATGATCTTATCAATGGTCTGCCGATTCAGGGTCTGCCCGGCAGGCAGCAGTTTCGTACCGGTCCGGGTGAACAGCGTTGCACTGAGAGTCATTCCCGGTTTCAGCTGCTCCACACCGACACCGCGAACCTTGAGCGTATCCCCGCCCAAGTGCAACACCGCATACTTTTCAAGCCATCCGGCGACCGTAGGATCAAGTCGGCTGCCGATCATCGGCTCAAGTTCTGAAAGCAAATTCTGAATGCCAAACGATCCGTTCTTCTCTCGAAGGTTCTCCATTTCATCCGCAGCAGCAAGAATTCTTGACGCCAGAGGAATATGGCGGCGTTTCAAGCCATCAGGATATCCTGTGCCGTCCACATTTTCGTTCAAACAACGAATAATAGCCGCTGCCCCCTCAAATCCCCGGCAATGGCTGAGCAGTTCAGCCCCTTTAACCGGAAACTGTACTCTCATAGCTTGATCATATACTGTGGAACTGCTGTCTGGATCTTGATCTGCGTCTCCCCAACCGGGCACCTTTTCGCCAATATAATCCTTTGAAAGAAAAAGAAGTCCGGTTTCGTGAAGCATACCAGCTTTTGATAGATCCTCCAACTGTTTTTGGGATAAGCCCATCTTAGTTGCGATAAAACAGGCAATTTTTCCCACACGCTCGCCATGGCCGCGATTAAGCTCCACCCGCTGACGAATTAAAGTATAAAGAATGCGGCCAAAGCCTTCCATATCCGCAGCCATCTGTGTCTTGATCTCCAAAAGGCTTTGCTTTAAACGCCTGCGCTCTTGGGACATTTGATGAATTTGTTTTAGAGCCGTGTTCAGATTGCTTTTATCCTCAAGCAATTCATCTTTGACCTCTTTTAATTCGCGTTTAAACCGATCCAGATACCCAAAAGATTTTTCAAGGGAACCGATTTTGGAAAAAAGTGTCTGTTCGAGATGAAGCTTATCTATTGCGCCTTTGGCCTTAACTTCAATCTCCCGTGTATCCAAAGGCCAGTCCACCACCTGGTCAGCACCCGATGACATAAGACTTAATCGGACACTTTTCTTAGTTTCTGCAGGCACGATGACAAAAACCGCCGGAGAAAATTTAAAATTATGGACGTGAAACGTATCAAACCATGACCGGACCTTTTCAGAATCAACATCGGCGTCAAGGACAAAGGGATCCATCAGCACAATATCCGGTCGCTGTTTGAAGGATTTTATAGCATCAGGCGTGTTGACACAGGCAATAGAAAGGCGCGAATCTGCAGACACAAGATCCTGAGGACACCGAACCCCCACATATAGAAGAGAAAGGCGCAAAGCCATAAATCACACGACACCTGTATCTTGTCTATTCCGAATATCCACGGGTCCACCATTCATCCCAACGTGTGCCAAGAATCTCCCGGGCAAGTTGTTTACCCGTATCTGTCCTAAGGCGGCCAACCACAAAGGGCAGCCAGGATTCAGGTGAGGAGGCGCCAAGGTCTTTTAATTTTTTAAGTTCAAGAATCAAGGAAAGCTGATCCGCATCATTGGCCAGCCGGGCTTCCATGGTTTCTCCCTGGTTGAATTCATCGATAAGTTCGGAAATATCTTCTGCCCAGTCAAGACCCTGGATCAGATCTGACACCGCACGGGGTTCATCAACCGTGTTGTAGTGTTTATGCACGTAATTCAAATCCCCTGTCCGGGCCTCGGCCGTATCATGCACCAGGGCCATGGAAATAAGCTTTTCAGCATCTACATCCGGTTCAAGTCGGGCCATGACAAAGCACAAGAAAGCTGCGGTAAAACAGTGTTCAGCAATGCTTTCCTGTCCGGCCCCTAAAAAAGCGTACCCGGTCCGGTTCAGGTCTTTAAGCATCCGTACTTCAAACAAAAGATCAGCAATTCGTGTCATTTCGCATCCATTTCCTGTAATTTAGGCAACAAATATTGACATTTTATAGAACATTAGCTTAAATAAAGTCAAGATTTACAAGGATCAACACATCATTGGAGGTCTCCATGCCGATTCACGATAGAATGTTTTCATCCCTGGTGTTCCTAATAGTGGTTTGCATCTTTGCCTGCCTTTCCCCGCTTAGCGCCCGGGAAGGAGCGAAAACGTTTGACACAAATCAGGAGACAGGCTTTTACTACACCATTAAAAAAGGCGATACTCTCTGGGATCTGTCCCAAAAATTTTATAATTCCCAATGGGACTGGCCAGGCCTGTGGGAGCTTAACAAGGAGATTAAAAATCCCCATTGGATTTATCCGGGCAACACCATCAGGGTGTTTCTCAAACCTGAATTTAAAAAGCAGCCCCCTGAGAAACCAAACAGGATGGCGATTGAAACCCGGTTTAATTATCCAGCCATTCACAGAACCGGGTTTATCAAAAAAGAACAAGTGCCGGCCCTTGGCACGGTGTTACGAGAAAAAGAGGGCAATATCATGATGGCCACCAATGATATTGTTTATATCAGGCCCACGGGCCATACCCCTTTTGTTACTGGGCACAGGTACCAGATTTATTCTACCTCCCAGGTGGATCAAAAGATCCGCGCAAGCCGTTACAAAGGCATCAAGCACTTGATCAAAGCCGACCTTGAAATTATTGAAGTCAATACCCAATATGCAGCCGGCAAGATAAAAAAAGCCTACACGGATGTGGTTTCAGGCGATCTGGTTATGGATTTTTATCCAAGACAGCCCATACTTGAGGTGGATGAACACCCTGATCCCGTGGATGCGGTTTTGCTCTGTTCCGAGGATAACAATATTCTGGTGAACGATTACCGCATCGCCTTTATAAACAAGGGTGCCGACGATAATATCCAGTCGGGCAACATTTACACCATCAAACGCGGCAAAGAAAACGAATCGGTTTACGATGTCAAAACAGGTCTGGATATCGCACCCGTAGCAGCGGGCAGACTCATTGTTATACATACGGAACCTGCAAGTGCGACGGTCATGGTTCTCTCATCAATCCAAGACATTCATCCCGGCGATATCGTAAATTAAAAATGACGCCGGGTTTAAAGCAATGCATGAACCCGGCGTCACCCCTGCTCCCAAGTCACCCTCAAAATTTCCTGGTAGGTTGTCTGTCCCTCAAGCATTTTTTCTATCCCGTTTGCCCGTAAAGGAATCAGGCCTTGTTCGCGGGCTGTCCGGCGCATGTCACCAAGATTTGCCTTTCTGGTTGTCAACTGCTTTAGCCCCCGGGTGTAGGCAAGGATTTCATAAATCCCGATCCGGCCGCTATAACCGGTATTTCTGCATTTCATACAGCCCTTACCATGCTTCAGCTTTAAGGGACCATCACCCGGCACAAAAAGCCCTAACTCTGCCAGCTCCCGACGGTCCATTTCAAAAGGCTGGGCGCAATGGGGACAAATTTTGCGCACCAGGCGCTGGGCAACCACCCCGGTAAGGGCGGAATGGATCAGATAGGGCGGAATACCTAAATCCAAAAGCCTGAAAACCGTGGACACAGCATCATTCGTGTGCAGGGTAGACAGCACCAAGTGCCCTGTCAGGGCCGCCTGTACGGCAGCTTTGGCAGTTTCAAGATCCCGAATTTCTCCCACCATGATGATATCCGGATCCTGGCGCATGATATTGCGTAGAACCGATCCAAACGTCACATCAATGGCCGTTTGGACTCCAATCTGGTTAAACTCCTCATGGATCATTTCAATGGGATCTTCAATGGTGGTGATATTTACTTCAGGAGATGACAGCATACGCAATGAAGAGTACAACGTGGTGGATTTTCCGGATCCGGTGGGGCCTGTGACCAGAACAATACCAAAGGGCATGGTGATCAGTTTTTTATATTTCTTCAGATCTGCCGGTGTGAACCCTAAGCTTTCCAGGTCCTGGAAAAGGATTTCAGGGTCCATGATCCGCATCACCACCTTTTCGCCAAATGCCACAGGGATTGTAGATACCCGAATTTCCACTTCCTGATCCTTTTTGAGCATCTTAATCCGCCCGTCCTGGGGCCGCCGTTTCTCGGCCATATCAAGGGCAGACAGATTTTTGATCCGACTAATTACGGCGTTGTGAAGTTTTTTAGGCAATTTGTACACGGTGTGCAATGCACCGTCAATCCGCATACGTACAAGGCAGATATCTCGTTTGGGTTCAATATGAACATCGCTGGCCTTCTGGTCAAAGGCATAGGAAAACAAATGGTTCACGGCATTGACAATATGCTGATCCGTGGACGGCGGTTCATCCATGTTACCAAGTTTGACAAACCGTTCAAGATTGCCTAAATCTACCCCGGTTCGTGAAAATAAATTTTCAGCCGCACTGATGGAATGATGAAACCCAAAAAACTCCCTGATAAGCCTTGCCACATCCGTTTTTGAACTAACAATGGGGGAGACCTTCAGATTGGTTACCCGCTGCACATCATCAATGGCTTCATGATTAAAGGGATTCGGGGTGGCCACCACCAGTTTGCCGTCTTTCATCTGCAAAGGCAGCAGCAGATGCCTTAGAGCAAAGGAGCGGGAAATAGTGCCTGTGACAAAATTGAGTTCAAGTTTTAAAGGATCAATTTTTTTATACGGAAGATGCCAGGATTCGGCCAGAATTTTAAAAATAAGATCTTCATCAATCACTTTATCGGGTTTGTCCAACCGCTTCAAATTCAAATATACCAACACATCAATAAAAGATATGTCAGAAAGCGCCCCTCGCCTATCCCCGGGTGTATTACGGTCGGTTTGCACGGCAAGTTTCTCTTTTATCTTACGCTCCCGACAAAGTAAATCCCTTGCCTGATCCGACGAAATCAGGCGGCCTGAAATCAGGGCCTGGCAAATGGATTTGGCGCCAAAATACCTATCAGAATTTAAATGCATAAATCCCCTGTGAAGAATACTAAAACAGCCTTTTAAAATTGATTATAAATGTATCTATTAACCTAAATTCCCATTTGAATTCAAGGGACCATTTTAAGCACGAATATTTTTTTTTATCTTGACTTTACCCTCTTCAGAGCACAAATTATCCTCCCAGTCGGAAAGCAGACCTGTAACTGTTCCGTTTTTTATTGATGGGCGCATATTGATGACATATTTCAAACTTTTATTGACCGCTTTTTTCTGGGGCGGCACCTTCATAGCCGGCAAAAGCCTGGCAGGTCATGTACACCCATTTTGTGCGGCATTTTTAAGATTCTCCATTGCTTCATTTTTTCTGGTGCTACTGGTGATAAAGCAGGAGGGAAGGCTACCGAGGATTTATGGAATAGATGCGCTTCTAATTTTTCTTTCCGGTTTAACCGGCGTTTTTGCTTATAATTTATTTTTCTTTTCCGGCCTGACCATAATCAACGCAAACCGAGCCGCACTTATTATTGCTACCAACCCCATATTCATCAGTCTTTTTTCAGCGGTAATTTTTAAGGAGAAATTGACACCTTTAAAAATCCTGGGTCTTGTCCTGTCCGTTTCCGGGGCGCTTATCATTATCACAGGCGGGGATATCAACCAAATTTTTAAAGCCGGTATCAGCCGAGGGGAAATGGCCATTTTCGGTTGTGTAATCTCCTGGGTCAGTTATTCGCTTCTTGGCAGGCCCCTTACCGGCCGGTTCTCTGCTTTGGTCAGTGTGTGTTACTCATCACTGGCCGGTACTCTGATGCTTTTTTTCCCGGCAGTATCAAAGGGTCTGTTCGCAGCCCTTCCAGGGTACGGCATGCTTGAATGGGGCAGCCTTTTCTACCTGGGATTTTTCGGCACAGTACTCGGTTTTTACTGGTATTACCAGGGGATTAAGGAGATCGGGCCCACAAAATCCGGTGTATTCATTAACTTCGTACCGGTTTCTGCGTTGATTCTATCTTACTTTATTCTTAACGAACCTGTAACAAAACAAATCCTTACAGGGGCAGGTCTGGTTGTCACAGGCGTTTATATAACGAATATATCGGGATTTTGGCGCAGAAAAAACCAACGTTGATTTAGGACCACAGATGGATGACTTGTCGTTCAAACACTACAAAACAAAAAATGCCGGGTTCCCCTGTAAGGACCGTAGATTAAATAACTTGAACGAAATAGCTTTCCTTCTGGCCCATCTACTTCGTTACATCAAGGGCCCAATAGGCCTGCTATTCAGCCTTTAATGCGCCTTGTAGATGAACCAACATATCGGTGTTATTTCTACCCAACTTATTTAATCTACGGTCCTTACAGGGGAACCCGGTATTTATTTGGATATAAGATAACGCCTTTTTTAGTCTTCTTCTATGGTAATGGCGTCTTCTTCACAAACTTCTACGCAGCTTTCGCAGCCCATGCATTCTTCTGCATTGACGGGATCGGATTTGCCGTCCACCATTTCAAACACTTCTGCAGGACATACATCAACGCATTCCTCGCAACCTACACATTTTGCCTGATCAACGATCGGGGTAAAAGCCATTTTAAAACCTCCTTAAAAATTAATAATACATTTTTATAAACTCATCTTTCCAAAAGATAGTAACCTGAGTCAGCACCCGCTTTTACAACAATGTTTTTGCTAAAACAAGCTTTTTATGAGTTTAATTCCACCAGGCATACGCCGATTTGTCCGCCTGGATTTTTTTTAGTTAAAGCCACATCACCAAGGCCCGAAAAGAACCGAATTTGAATCCGCCCGGTAACGGAACCATGGTCAGCACCTTCAAAATAATCTTTTTCAGAATCAGGAGTCAGGCCCTGGGCCATCCGTTCTATGATTCCCTTTATTTTAAAATGCTGTTGCTTTATGACCTCACGATCTTTTTCATGCACTTTTATGGAATCAATGTCAAGGGCATTTATCGCCTGGCCCGCACCGGTCAAAAATTCATCCATCACAGCCCTGCTGGTGGTGATCAGAACCGGAATACCGCGCGGATCAAAGCATTCCGCATCAACCGCGGCCTTAAGCCAGGCCTTTATTCTTTTTTCAGTCATGGCCTGACCCGGTTCAGGGGATTGTGTATGATCCACAGACAGAGACATGTCTCCGTCCCCTTTAAGTTCGGCTAAGAGTGCCGCGTTTTCCTGATCCAGAGTATCCAGAGCAGACTGGATGTCCTGGGATTGCCTATCATGGATATCAGCAAATTTAAGGAAAACAAGTGAATCGCTGCTGTCCCGGGAGATTGTTGCATCCGGGTCATTTAAAACTGTCCCCTTACGGATGCCGGCACAGATGGCAGCCACGCCTGAATCATCTTTAAAAAACGTATTCTCACGAATCAAAGCCCGAAGGTTTCTTTCATTGCCCTTATGAATGGCGGCCCACGCCATGTAGGCCCGGACCCCTTGTTCAGCTATGGCAAGTTTTTCTTTATCAAGGCAAACCCGACCCAGCTGTCCCTGGGCCTCCAAGCCAGCCATGGGCTCGGGTAACACAGCACCATCATGAATATCTAACACATTAAAATAGTTAAAGAAACAGGACAAAATATTTGCCTGACGGGCATCCATATAAGTAAACGGAAAAAAATAAAAATTTATCATAAAATTTTACACCTTTTGATCATGAACCAGGATACTCATTTCGTCCAGTTGTTTTCGAATTCTGTCTGCTGTCTTAAAATCTTTTTGCTGCCGAGCCGCATCCCGTTCAACCATGAGTGCCGCCACCTCTGACGAATACGGTACCTTTCTGCTGAAATCCAAAATATTAAGCACGGTATCCATATCTTTGAAACATTTAAGCAGGCGCTCTGCCCCCCCCGGCCCGACCTGACCATCAACAACCATCCGGTTGATGTGCTTCACACCGGACAAAAGACCGGATACCAGGACAGGGATCTTAAGATCGCTTGCCATGGCGTTCATCATGCCCTGGCGCAGATCATAGGTGATATGCTGGATCTCCTCTTCATTGGACTGCCCCGACACATGATAAAGGGATTCAATGCAACGGTTGATACGGGAAAGAACGGTTTTGGCATCATCCAGACTTTTTCTGGATAACAGCAGGGATTTTCTGTAATGGGTGGACAGCAGCCAGAAGCGAATGGTTTTCTCGTCCCATCCCATGTCAACCAGCCGGTCCAGGGTCAGTGACGAAACATCATCCGCATCCAGGGACCCATCATACTGCACCGGATGACAATGCATCCACACCCTGGCAAAAGAACCGCCGGCAGCCCCGGCAATGGCAATCTCATTTTCATGGTGGGGGAACATAAGTTCCCTTGAACCCGTATGTATATCAAACTCTGCGCCAAGGAAGGTTGACGCAATGGCAGCACACTGCAAATGAAGCGAGGGACGGACATTACCCCATTCCGTTTTAACGCCCAAGCCCTGTTTAAGCTCCGACAGTGTTACCCGCTTGAGCAGAGTAAAGTCCCTGGGATTGTTCTTTTCATATTCATCCAGATCCACAGTGGACCCCACCCGGATCTTGTTGACGTCCACCCGGGAAAGTTGGCCGTAATCCCCAACGCTTGCAAGGTCAAAGTATACGGAATGAAGTTTTTCATAGGCATGTTTGTTGACAAGCAGTTTCCTTGTCAAATCCGTCATTTCGTTAAAATGTTCGGACACCCTGGGATAAGCCTGAGCCTGCCTCATACCAAGCCGTGACAAATCAGCCAGAAAAGCATCAATAAAAGGCTGGGTAAAGTCCTGGGGGGTTTTTTTTGCCTGCCTTGCCCCGTCAATGGTTTTATCGTCATAATCGGTAATATTAACGATATGTCTGACTTTCACATCCTGGTATTCAAGGTAACGGATGAGCAGATCCGTAAACGCATGACGCCTGAAATGACTGATATCCAAACGCCGGTGTACTGTGGGACCGCAAGTATAAACACCAACTTCCTTGTCTCCCTGGGGGTTTAAGGACTCTTTTTTCCCACCCAGGGAATTGTGGACGATAAAATGAATATTCTTCTTTACGCTGAAAAGCTCGGTGGAAAGATAGCGTTCACCTGAATCCGGAAAAATCACAACGATGACCCCGTTTTGAAGACGCTTGGCTTGCTCAAGGGCCACCGCCATAGCCGCACCCGAACTCATGCCCACAAAAAGCCCTTCTTTTACAGCCAATTGACGGGCAGCCTCAAAAGCTGTTTCATCATCAATGTGAACGCTTTCACTCAGCAGCGTTTTATCAAAGATCTCAGGGGTATACGACTCTTTCATATTTTTAAGACCCTGGATACCGTGTCCTAAATAGGGCTCGGCACAGATCACCCGGGCATGATGGTCCTGATCCTTAAAATACCGAGACAGACCCATAAGTGTCCCCGAGGTACCCACAGCCGCCACCACTGCATCTACCTGGCCGTTGGTCTGGGCCATGATTTCAGGTCCGGTGGTATGGTAATGGGCTTTCCAGTTGGCGTCGTTATTATATTGGTCCGTAAGAAAATATTTGTCCGGGTATTCCCTGGCCAGACGGTAGGCCTCTTCAATGGCCCCGTCCGATCCCAAGTGCCGGGGAGTAAGAATAATTCTAGCACCTCGAGCTTTGAGTATTTTTTTACGCTCTTCACTGGCGCTTTCGGACATGGCCAAGGCCAATTTGTAGCCCTTCACCGCACATATCATGGCAAGGCCGATGCCCGTATTTCCCGAAGTGGCTTCAATAACGGTCTTTTCAGGCGTCAGTTCGCCATCCTTCTCGGCCTGGCTGATCATATACAGGGCAGCCCTGTCCTTGATGGACCCGCCCGGGTTCATATATTCAAGCTTGGCCAGGATGGTGACGCCGGGCACAGGATTAAGTGTCTGGATTTTTACAAGGGGGGTGTTGCCTATTGAATCAATAATGCTGGCATACATGTGTATCCTCTCTTTGCCGGAGAAACCGGCCACGGTTCTTCCTCACAAAAGTCATGATTACGGCCCGGAGCCGATTTACGCAGCGGCCTTGACTTTTCAAGTATAAAATGGCTTTATACAGTAATTTTATTTGATTCGCAATTTATTAAACAGGACCATTTTCACGTATGGTTTCATGTAAAAGAGTGCTGTGCCAGATATGCATTGTCCCGGCCGTCATTATATTCCTTTCAGGCCAGGCCTTTTGTTTCTCCGCTTCCATGCCCACGGAAAAGGTATCCTGGCATATCCAGGCCCGGCAGGTGAGCTACGAAGATAAACGCAAGCTTTATATTGCAGAAAATGACGTGGTGATTACCGGAGGAAAAACGCGCCTGGAAGCCGATTATGTCGAATTCTCAGATATAACCAAAGACGCCTTTGCCAAAGGCAATGTCCTGTTTATTTCAGGAAAGGATACCATTACCTGCAAGTCCATGAATGTCAACCTAAGCTTGGAAACAGGCACGATCAACCAGGGCACCATATTCATCCAGGACGGCAACTATTATATCTCAGGGGACAAACTTCGAAAAACCGGTGAGTTCACCTATGATGCGGAAAAAGGGTCCATCACCACCTGCGAAGGAAAAAACCCGGACTGGAAAATCACAGGAAAAGACATTGGGGTGACCGTTGACGGGTTCGGCCATGCCAGCCATGCCGTCCTTTGGGCCAAAAAAATGCCTACTTTTTATGCCCCCTATTTTATATTCCCTACCAAAACAACGCGCCAGACAGGGCTTTTGACACCCATGGCAGGGTATTCAGACGACATGGGGTTTGAATACCAGCAACCGCTGTTTTTAGCGCTTTCAGACAGTACCGACGCTACTTTTTACCCTTACTATATGTCGGACAGGGGGGTGATGCTCTCCGGCGAATACAGGTATATACTCTCCCCGGAATCCAAAGGAATGATCATGATGAGTTATCTCAATGATGAAACCATTGGAGATGACGCGGATGAAAACGAAGATTACAATATTTCGGCTACCCCCGACCGCACCAACCATGACAGGTACTGGTTCCGAATGAAGCATAACCAGGAACTGTGGTACGGTTTTAATGCCAAACTGGATATTGATTATGTTTCTGATATGGATTATCTGCGGACTTTTACGGACGGCTTTGCAGGATTTGACAGCACCGATGCTGCATTTGAAGAGATGTTTGGCCGTGATCTGGATGAAGAGACCGATTACATCCGGGAAAACAGCTTGCTTGTCACAAAAAACTGGTCCTCATACAGCCTGAATATGGAGGCACTGTGGTATGACAATATTGAAGCACGCCAGACTGACATAGATGACACCACTTTGCAGACCCTGCCCTCGGTTGAATTTTTTGCAGCCCGTCAGAAAATTGCAGAGGGTTTTGGATTGTATTATAAAATGGACTCGGAACTTACGTCATTTTACCGGCAGGATACCACCGACACAGAGGTTACCGGCAGACGGGCAGACGTTCATCCGATTTTTTATTATCCCATAAAATTCGGCAAATCCTTTTTTATAGAACCCTATGCCGGTGTCAGGGGTACACTATGGGATGCAGATGATTTTACTGACAGCGACGGGGATGATTCCAACGTCATGACCCGGGGACTGTATGAAATGGGCGTGGACATGTCAACAACCCTTAGCCGTGTGTTCACATTAGACACGGATTTTGCCGAAAAAATCCAACACAAGATTGTGCCCAGGCTGGAGTATGACTACATTCCCTTTGTGGACCAGGAGGATCTGCCCTACTTTAATGCTGTAGACGATATTTCAGAAGAAAACATAATTACCTGGTCTTTGACCAACACATTCACCTCCAGAAAAACAATAACGGACGAAAACGGGGAAGAATCCAAGGCATACAAGGAACTTTTCTGGTTCAAGCTCTCCCAGGGTTACGACATCTGGTATGAACAGGATGAGGATGATGCGGAAGACGACCCCTGGCAGGATTTGACATTAAAATACGAATTAAATCCGCTAAGATACCTGTCATCAAACGGAACCATCGCCCTTGACCCCAATAACGGTCATTTCACTAAGATACAGGTCGGGGGCACGATATCAGATAATAGAGGGGACAGTATTAGCCTGTCCTACCGGTATTCAACAGATTATTCACATACATGGAAAACAACAATCAACACCAATCTGGTGCCAGACATTCTGAAAGCATTTTATTCTGTTGAACAAGATCTTGAAGACCAAAAAACCGTTGAAACAAGCATGGGCATATCCATCAATCAGCCGTGCTGGGGGGTAAACCTGGCGTTTATCGATGAATCGGCAGACAAATCATTTGCCTTTATGGTAATCCTGAAGGGTATCGGAGGATTCGGCACACAATGAAAAACAATGCTCTTTGGTTCGCCCTGCTGACCCGAAGCAATTTCGAGCAGACGGTGTACTCTCGCATAAGCAAAAAAAAAATAGATGCCTTTCTGCCCAGTACAAGAAAACCCAGCAAAAGGAAAGACCGCAAGCTTATGATAGAAACCCCGTTGTTTCCCGGATACGTGTTTGTTAAATCCACTATGGCACCAGTAGACCAGTTACCAATTTTAAAAACCGTGGGTGCCGTCAGACTGTTAGGAAACTCTGCCGGTCCTGTACCCGTACCCGAGCACCAGATTGAGTCTCTCAAGCATTTGACATCCGTAACCCAGGATCTGGTTACAGGCAGCCTTATTGAAATAAAAAAAGGAGATCCGGTAATCATCCTCGAAGGCCCCATGGCTGGGCTGAAAGGAGATTTTTTTGAACATAAGGGCAAGGGCAGGGTCATTATAAAAATAGACCTATTAGGCAGATATGCAGGCGTGGAGGTCGATTTTGACAAGGTTGAAAAAATCCCAGACCTTTTGTCATAAGCCCTTGACTTTTTGGTGCATATTCATTAAAACCCCCTGAAAAACTTTTAGCTGTTTAATATATTTGAGGTTCTATGAATAAACTTGAATTGATTTCTACATTGAAAGACCGGGCGAATCTGACCAAATCAGAAGCAGCCGACGTAATAAGAATATTTTTTGACTCCCTGTCAGACGCCTTTGTCAAGGGAGAACGGGTTGAGATAAGAGGCCTTTGCAGCTTTCATATCAAAGAATATAAAAGCTATGTGGGAAGAAACCCCAAAACCGGACAGAAAGTAGACATCCCGCCCAAACGCCTGCCGTTTTTCAAATGCGGAAAAGAACTCAAAGAACGGGTTGA
Organism: Desulfobacter hydrogenophilus; assembly: GCF_004319545.1. Classification (NCBI taxonomy): domain Bacteria; kingdom Pseudomonadati; phylum Thermodesulfobacteriota; class Desulfobacteria; order Desulfobacterales; family Desulfobacteraceae; genus Desulfobacter; species Desulfobacter hydrogenophilus. The sequence goes on from NZ_CP036313.1 coordinate 250,336, forward strand.
TTATTAGTCCGATGTCTCTGATATGCATCCTGAACCTTCTGAAACAAACCAGGGCCCCCCTCCCTCGTCTCTGCCATTATCTGAATTAATTTATATTGTTCAGGCCGGTCGTATCCCCAATGCCCTACTTTTTTACGGGCCCCGGGGGAGCGGCAAACAGCAGGCTGCGCTTTTTTTTGCACAGGCCTGCAACTGCCGTGCAGACAACGATCGGCCGTGCAATATCTGCGCTTCATGTAAAAAAATATCTGCGGGTATGCACCCGGACATGATCTTTCTTGGTCCGGCTGAAAACAAAAAGATGATCACCATTTCCCAAATTCGGGACATGGGCGGAATCATCGCATCCCGCACCAATGAAGCAGCGTTCAGAATGGTATGCATCCTTCATGCAGACCTGATGAACCCCCAGGCTCAGAATGCCCTTCTCAAGATGCTTGAAGAACCGCCGGGACGAACATTTTTTATCCTTGCAGCAGAACAGACTACACCCCTTTTACCTACCATTTTATCCAGGTGTCGGCGCATTGACTTTCAGGCTCTTGCAGACCATGAAATCAAAAAACTTTTGTGCACACAATACGGGCTTGATCCCGGAACCGCCCACATTCTTACTGGAACGGCCGGAAGCGACATAGACCAGGCCCTGCGTCTTTCAGGACTGGACAAAGAGGGCACTAACTGGAAAATGCTGCGGCCATGGTTAATCAAAGAAATATGCCTATTTTTGACGGCGCCACAGCATCAAAGCGCCTTTAAAAGTCTTGATTTATCCAGACTGCTGTCGGCTCGCCCCGAATATGTTCATGATGCCATGGCAGTGATCCGAACCGTATTCAGAGACTTTTGCATATTAAAATACATGCCGGATAAAATAGTTAACCTTGATTTTTTAAGTACATTTAAAGATATTAGTGTGATGCATTCATATTCTCGGATGTTAACATGGATGACACTATTTCATGAGACGGAAAAAAGACTGGAATCCAACAGCGGCACAAGGCTGACCCTTGACCGTTTTTTCCTTTCCTTGTCTTTATTTAAATAACCGCCATGGGCTGGCCTGGTATATCACCACCCAGACTCAACCCACAACAGAACATGAAAGTAATTTAACAATTTATTGGAACTTTTAATAAAGAGGCCAATTTTATGGTAAATGTTACCGGCGTTAAATTTAAAACCGCAGGTAAAATATACGATTTCAACAGCAACGCCTTGGTCATGAACTTAGGAGACCGGGTAATTGTTGAAACAGAACAGGGGTTAGGGTTCGGCATTGTTGCCGTGCCTCCCCGGGAAAAGGACAAAAGCGAAAAGTCTTTAAAAAATATTGTCAGAGTGGCCACCCAGGAAGATTTCAGCCGGCGCACAGAACTTGAATCACTGGAGCGGCAGGCCCATGAATATTGCGTTAAGTGCATAAAAGACCTGGCCCTTTTCATGAACTTGTTCAGTGTGGAAAGCACCTTTGACAGAAACAAGCTGACATTTTTTTATACGGCGGACGGCAGGATTGATTTCCGGGAACTGATTAAACTTCTGGTCAAAGAATTTTCCATCCGCATTGAAATGCGCCAGGTTGGTATCCGAAATCTGTCCAAGCATGTGGGCGGTGTGGGCAAATGCGGTAGGGAACTGTGCTGTTCATCTTTTATGCATACCTTTGATCCGGTGTCCATCAAAATGGCAAAGGAGCAGGGGCTAAGCCTGAACCCCACTAAAATTTCAGGGGTATGCGGCCGGTTGATGTGCTGTCTGACCTTTGAAGATCACACCTACCGCTACTATAAGAAAAAAATGCCAAAACTGGGCAAAACCATTACAGTCGAAGATGTCAAAGGCAAGGTGGTCCGCCAGAATGTTCTCAGACAAAGTGTCACCGTCAGGCTTGATGATCGCACGGAAAAGGAAATATTTCTGTCACAACTGAAAAAAGAAAACACAGGAAACCCATCTCAATGACTTATCAATACTATACCACGCCCATTTACTATGTGAATGCCAAACCCCATCTCGGCCATGCCTATACCTCCATTGCAGCAGATGTCGCTACCCGTTTTAAAAAAATGGAAGGGGCAGACACCTTTTTTTTAACAGGAACGGATGAACACGGAGATAAAATAGTACAAGCTGCAGAAAAAGAAAACACCACGCCCAAGGCTTACGCAGATAAAATCAGCAAACTATTCCAGGATGTTCTGCCCCTGCTCAATATAGGAAACGACCACTTTATCCGGACAACGGACCCTAAGCATATTGAAGTTGTAAAATCTGTCCTGGCAACGATTTACGACAAAGGGGACATCTATTTTTCAAGTTATGAGGGTATTTACTGTTTCGGATGTGAAAGATTCTACCAGGAGCGCGAGCTTGTGAACGGCAAATGCCCGGATCACGGTACGGTACCGGAAACCATCAAGGAATCAAACTATTTCTTTAAAATGAGCAAGTATCAGGAGTGGCTCATTGAACATATTGAAACCCACCCGGACTTTATCCAGCCCGAACAATACAGAAAGGAAATTCTCTCTTTTCTTAAAGAGCCTTTGGAAGACCTTTGTATCTCCCGACCCAAAACCCGTCTGACCTGGGGTATCACCCTGCCCTTTGATGAAGATTATGTCACCTATGTATGGTTTGACGCCCTGGTCAACTATATCACGGCCCTGGGATACCCTGACGGGGACAGGTTTAAAAAATTCTGGCCCACCACCCGGCATTTTGTGGCCAAGGACATCATCAAACCCCACGGAATTTACTGGCCCATCATGCTCAAGGCTGCCGGCATTGACATATATAACGGACTTAATGTCCATGGATTCTGGAATGTTCAGGGCTCTAAAATGTCAAAAAGCATCGGCAATGTCACCGACCCTGTTGAGGTAACAGGTCAGTTCGGCGTGGATGCGTTCAGATATTTTCTTATGCGGGAGATGGTATTTGGCCTGGACGCAAATTTCACCGAAGATGTTATTGTGGCAAGAATCAACTCAGACCTTGCCAATGATTTAGGCAATCTGTTCTCCCGGGTGCTGTCCATGAACTACAAATATTTCGAGGGCAGCATCCAAGGCCCGGATGCTGATTCAGACAAAAACTTAAGCCTAGAACCCGAGGCTGTGATTGCCTTTGAGGCTTACACAACAGCCATGGCAGAATGTCAGTTCCACAAAGCCCTTGCAAGCGTCTGGGAACTGGTGTCAGCCATGAATAAATACATTGTTGCCAACGAACCCTGGGCCCTGGCCAAAGATCCGGCACGCGCAGGTGACCTTGCTACGGTGTTATACGAACTGCTGGAGGGGATTCGCTTTGTGGCAGGTCTAATCTGGCCGGTCATGCCGGAAACCAGCACTAAAATAATTGCCGCCCTTGGCCTTGAGCTGCCTGAAAAAGGATTTTTCACCCTTGATGCCATCCGGCCCTGGGGGCAGATACCCCGCGGCATTACTCTGGCAAAACCCCAGATTCTTTTTCCCCGGGTGGACATTGAAAAAAAAGCGGCGGAGCCACCTGCACCCAAACCGCTCAAACCGGCATTAAAAGAAGAAATCACCATTGATGATTTTTCTAAAATAGACTTAAGAGCCGGCAAAATTCTGTCTGCCGAACGGATTGAAAAATCAGACAAACTGCTAAAACTTCAAGTGAACATAGGTGCCCAGACCCGACAAATCGTGGCAGGTATCGGTAAATCCTATAGCCCCGAAGACGTGGTGGGCAAAGAGGTCATTGTCGTCGCCAACCTGAAACCTGTAAAACTTATGGGAGAGTTGTCCGAGGGCATGGTGCTTGCGGCAACCATAAAAAAAAGCCTTGTTCTTTCCGGATTTAACGGCAGTCCTAAGCCCGGCTGCACGATTAAATAGTGTTTGAACCGTATGCAAACAATTAATTAATATTTTGAGATACGTTCTTGGATTCTATTAAAACTGAACAGTCCTGGCGAGAATTTCAGGCAAGCTATATCCAGCAGAAAAAGAAACGGTCCATGGCCGACCGCATACGTAAAATTGCAGTTTTCCTCTGCCTTGGTGCGGCGGCCTGTGCATTGATCTGGTTTGGGGCGTACGCGGTATCCAAGATCGGTGACTGGCTGTTTTCTCCAAAACCGGAGAAGGTCGCAAGTGAACCAGCCCCGCCCAAGTACCTGGGGATATCTGAAGTCAAAACTCTGGTCCAAAATATTGATATTCTCAATGCAAAAACAGACCTTTTCTTTGCGGACGGGCCGTCTTGGACATATACCATCCACACCAAACTGGACACACGTCTTCAGGCTCAACTGATCAGTACGCTGAACTATCTGCAGACCCTGGACAGGGGAAAACCCGAACTTATCGGCATGGTGGCCATGGACGGCAGCACCGGATTCATAAAAGCCATGGCCGGATTTAATCCGGGTAAGCAGGGTACCAACCCATGCACATCGGCCGTATATCCCGCTGCCAGTCTTTTCAAAATCGTCACCGCATCTGCTGCCGTGGAAAAATTAAACTACACAGCCACCACCCCCCTTTTTTTCAACGGCAGGAAATACACCCTGTACAAACAACAGTTAACAAACCAGACAACAAAATACACCAGTCGGGTCACTCTGGAAACAGCCTTTGCCGAATCCATAAATCCTGTATTCGGCAAACTCGGACAGCTTCCCCTGGGCAAAGAGGTGCTTAACAATTTTGCCGAAAAATTTGGTTTCAACCAAAATCCGGATGCAGATTTTAATTTTCCGGCCCCCTATTTTTCAGCAACCGACAGTGATTACCATTTGGCAGAACTTGGATGCGGATTTAATCGAGACACCCTTATTTCACCGGTATTTGCAATGACTATGGTTTCAGCTGTGGTAAACAAGGGACATTCCCTGGTCCCACGCCTTGTGGACCGGATAGCCAATTCGGATGAAGATGAGATTTACAAAAGTGCTAAAAAGATATATAAAACACCGATCAGTGCCAAAACAGCCGCCACCATGAAAAGACTCATGAAAAAAACCGTATCGAGCGGCACAGCCAGGAAATCGTTCCGGGGTTATTCGCGGGATAAAGTATTATCAAATCTTTTAATCGGCGGGAAAACCGGCTCCCTGTCAAACCGAGAGCATACGCTTAAATACGACTGGTTCACAGGGTTTGGACAACAAAAAACAACAAAAGAGACATTGATTGTCGCAGTAGTAGTGGGTCACGGTAAATATATCGGGACCCGGGCATGCATCCATGCAAAGAACATGTTGAGAACCTATTTCAGCGCTCCCAAAACCCAAAAAAGTTCGCTAACATCAACTTCAGCTGTTCCGGAATAACAGTCATTGGCTGACCTGGTCGACCAACAGCCAGGTTCAACCCAGAACGAAGCATGAAAGTAATTCAATACACTACCATGACTTTCATATAAAAAAATTTCCGGAACGTATAACGGAGGATACATATGAAACGGCAAGGCAATTTTTCAACACAATTTGTGGATTATCTTAAACACATTGCAAAGATAAATGTGAATATGGGCAAACCGTTGTCGTCGGTGAAGGAGAACACCTTACTCTTTTTCCCCGACACCGGCTGCACCCTACACTGCGGGATCTGTGCCCTTGTGGCCTTTAAAGGGCCTGCCTGTAAAAATGATCTGGCATCTCTATCCAAAGGCATTGAAACCCTTTCAAAAAATCGTCTTGGCCCGTTTTCAGAAGACACAAACCCAATGGTTTCAAAAGATTATCTAGGCGGCAGAGAATTTTTATCCACCTTGTTTGACCATGCCCAGAACCTTAAACAGGAAACGATTTTTGCATCCCTGTTTTATGACCGGGAAAAAACCCGCAAATTATCCGGCATCATCCAGGAAATTGAAAAAATTCTTGAGGATGAAATCCGGGATTTCAAATCTGCCACAGCCGGATTATCCACGCCCGAGGTGGAGATTGCCGCAGATCATATTGATCAACTCAAGGATATCTTCTGGTGTCTGAGAAAAGAAGTTATTGACAATATTGTAGCTATTGAACATCTGGCCCCGGGTATAGAGAAACAAAACAACCCTGCAGGGATAGCACTTTTCAAGCGGATCAATGCCGTACTCAACAGCCTTGACCGCCTGGAGGTCAGAGGACGGGATTCGGCAGGCATTTCAGTACTGTGCACCCTGGATGAAAAAGAATTTACAAAGTACAAAAGCATTCTTGAAAAAAAAGGGATCGCCGAAGGTTTGGAAAACAGATGCAACCGGCAAATCCTGTCAAACAACACCATCTCGATCGGTAAAGACGGCAACCCAGGTGCCCCAAACCGTATTACCATCTGTTTCGTATACAAATTTGCCGCAGAGATAGGCGCCCTTGGCGACAACATCGCCTTTATCCGGAATCAAATTAAAAATGACCATCTGCTCCAGGTACTTGCCCAATTTCCTCTTTTAGCATCATCGGTATCGGCCCATACAAGATGGGCATCAATAGGTGATATCACCGAGGCCAACTGCCATCCGTTGGACAATACACCCACAGATACCAAAATATGCCAAAACGGGATTATCCATGTCTGCCTGAACGGGGATATTGACAACTACCTGGAACTGAAAACCGAATACGAGGCCCGGTACGACAAAATACATCCCCAGATCACCACGGACACCAAACTGATCCCATTGCAGATTGAACACCACCTGAAAATGGGCGCGCCCATTGAAGAGGCATTCCGTCTGGCAGTCAATGAATTTGAGGGTTCCCATGCCATTTCCATGCACACAGACCTTGCACCGGGCAAATTGTTTCTGGCCCAGAAAGGCAGTGGGCAGGCCATTTTTGTGGGGCTTGCTCCGGACCATTACATTGCGGCATCGGAATTATACGGGGTGGTGGAGGAGACCCGCCATTACATCAAACTCAACGGCGAAGAAAAGGGGCAGATCGTGGTCCTGGACCAGGAGGGTGCCGGTGGTATTGAAGGGATACGATCCTTTTACTATGACTACCAACCCATCAACCTGACCCCGGAGGATGTGCTCACCAGTCAGATCACCTCCAGGGACATTGACCGCCAGGGGTATAACCACTATTTTCTCAAGGAAATCTCTGAAGCCCCTCTGTCCGTTGAAAAAACCCTGGAAAACAAATTCAAACGAAATCCGGGTTCAGGACTTCTAAATGTCAACCTGAACAGGACGATTATTCCGCCGGATCTGGAAAAAGATTTACGGTCTGGAAAAATAAGAAAAGTATATTTTATCGGCCAGGGGACAGCCGGTATTGCAGCCCAGGGATGTGCGGATCTTCTCACCCATTACCTGGGGGGTAAATCCATAGACGTTCGTGCCAAGAAAGCCTCTGAGCTTTCCGGATTCAGCATTGGCTGCGAAGGAGGCAATGCCAAAACCATGGAAGACACACTGGTTGTGGCCATCAGCCAATCCGGCACGACCACGGACACCAACCGGGCCGTGGACATGATCCGGGCCCACGGCGCCAGGAGCATTGCCATTGTCAATCGCAGGGATTCGGACCTGACCTTCAAGGTGGACGGAGTATTATACACCAGTTCCGGCAGGGACATAGAGATGTCTGTGGCTTCCACCAAGGCCTTTTATTCCCAGATCACGGCCGGGGCTGTACTCGGGCTGCACATAGCTGCCCTGCTCAATGCCAGAAGTGAAAACTATATCAGCGATCAGATCCATGCGCTGATGGCATTGCCAGCAAAAATGAAAACCGTGCTTGACATGCGTGATGAAATCAAAGCATGTGCGGACAAGCTGGCCATATCCAAAAATTACTGGGCCACAGTGGGTTCCGGTGCCAACAAAACATCTGCCGACGAAATCAGAATCAAATTGTCGGAACTGTGCTACAAAACCATCTCCTCTGATTTTGTTGAGGACAAAAAACATATTGACCTGTCAAGCGAGCCATTGATCATTGTCTGTGCCGCCGGGACCAGGGAAAGCGTGCTGGGGGACATCATCAAGGATACAGCCATTTTTAATGCCCACAAAGCCTGTCCCATTGTGATCACCACCCAGGGCGAAGACCGGTTTGATCTATATGCCAAGGCCGTTTTCAAAATACCTGAAATCCAGGAACATTTTGCCCCGACGCTCAATACCCTGGTGGGACATATCTGGGGGTACTATGCAGCCCTTGCCATCAATGATAAATCAAAATTTTTCTACGAGGCAAGACTGAAAATAGAAAATATCATTGAAGAATTCAGGCGCATGGGCCATGATGATTACGAAGTACTCTTAGAAAACAAATTCACGGAAACCGTGGCGGAATTCTATAATCAATTTTCCTTAAAAAGGCGCCAGGGAGAATTTCCCAGTGCCATCGGCCTGAATACGATTTCCAACATCACCTTGCTGCTCAAATACCTGTCCGGCAGGCTGCCGGTATCAGATTTTGAAATGGACTTTGGTGTCAAAGGCACCCCGTCCAATATGCTATCCACCTTTTTTACAACCATAAACCAGGCCATTAATATCATGGCCCGGCCCGTGGATGCCATCAAGCACCAGGCCAAAACAGTTACCGTGGGTACCAGCCGGATCAGTGAAACCTTTGAAGGTATTATATTTGATGTCCTTACCGAACATGACATCCAGATTCCTTTGATTACCAACACCAATGTACTGGTCCTTAAAAACCTGCAGGAAATCATATCCGAAATTAAAGGTGCATTGCTCTACCGCATCTCCGGCTTAAGCCTTTTGGGAAAGGTTACGCCCGATACCCGCATTGATGTGGTATCCAAAACCGGCAACCTGGCCAATGAATCCTCCAGAGTAGAAACAGATCACCGTCTCAAGGGAACCAAAAACATCATTGTCAGGGAGGGGAACGTATATATCGGCAAGGGCCGGAAAGACAACAAAAGTATTCTTGTTATTCCGGTGCTCTCATCTTCTCCGACGTCGCCCAACATCATTGAATTTCTTTTGTCTTTAAACATCGCCTTTAAATCCACAGAAGAGATTACCCTGCTGAAAAAGATTAAGGCCCTGGGCGGAAAATATACCCGGCTTAAGGACTGGATTCTTGAAAGTACAAATGTGGCATGGGATGATAAATACCTCAACCTTGTGGACATTGAGACCCTGTTCGGCGCCACGGCGGAACAGGCTGTGGAGGCGATTGTTGAAAAGCTCAACTGATTAGTGCCTGAGCCCTGGCGGCCAGTTGTAGGGTGGGCAAACGCGTAGCGTTGCCCACCATTTCAGGCATAACACCTTATGCCTAAACGATAAGTCAGATAGGATCAAATTTATAAGCAAATGGTGGGCACAAAAAACGTGCACACCCTACCTGGCTGTAACAAGACAATCAATTTGAAAAACACCGGTTTATTCGGTGTATTTTATGAATTGGTACTGAATTGAATTCTTCTTTTAGCTTGAGGATGGATTCGTTTTTCTATTCCTGCAGGCTATTTTGACTCAACAAATCTTTATCACCCGTATTTTCTTTAATTTCCTCCTCTAATTTTTCCATCAGATTCGAGTTGGGTTGCGCATCAAGCATATCCTCGGCATCCACACCATCTAATATTTGTTTCGCCCGGGCTTTAGCCTCAACTTTTTCTAACTTATCATGATATGTATTGACGCTTTTATCCCGTTCAGCTGCTGCTTTATTCACTGCAGCAGGGGTGGTGTTCGACGTTACTCCCATTGTGGACTGCCCGTCACTAGGATTGGGTTGAAAACCAGTATTTACAATGAAATTAAGCTGCTTAATAGATTCTTCCACATCGTCATTAAAACGCAAACGATAAATGGGTTCCGGCAAACTAAAACCATGATTTTCTAAGGCATGTTTCGCTTCACGAATAGCAATACTGCGAGCTATCAAAAAGTCGGCCTCGGCTTGATTGACCCATACCCGAAAATCAAGCACGATATTAGAGTCACCCACTTGGCTAATGACAGCGGTGGCTTTAGGCGTTTCTAGTACAAACTCCAGTGTATTGATGGCATCGAGCCCAACCTTGATAGCAGCAATAGGATCATCATTGGCATCGACACCTAACTCAAAGGTAAAACGACGTTCAGGGTTTTTTGTGTAATTTAAAATCGTGCCTTTAAATACTTTTGAATTAGGAATACGCAACTGATTGCCATCCAAGGTCATCAAAATTGTAGCACGGCTCGTTAAGCGTACCACAAGGCCTTCTTGCCCATCAATATTCACATAATCTCGTGCCCGAAACGGTTGTCGCACGCTGAGCATAAGAGATGAAATGTAATTCTCAATCGTGTCTTTTACCGCAAAACCAACGGCAAGACCAATCACTCCTGCACCGCCCAGGAGTGTGCCAATTATGGCTTCTGCCCCCATAAGACTTAAGCCCAATATCAGCCCTAAAACAATAAAAATGACCTTAACGGTTTGCGATAGCAACTCAGCCACAAAAAGGTTAGGAGTAATACTTTGCCACAAGCTGTTACGCCTTGACAGCCATACACCAAACCATGTGACTACACCAAATGCGAGGATAGCGACAAATAATAACGGTAAGGCCTTAATCAGCCCACGGGCCCGCTGTTTTAAATCTGCAATCATTGGGGTAACGTTATCTTGAACATCAAGCGTACGGTTGATGCTGTCCGCTACTGTGACCACATCACTCACTCGATTAGCAAGATTGACAGCTTGCAGCGCCTTTTTTTCATTGGGTGTCTCACCTTCTAAGCTAACTACGCCTTCTCGAACGCTGACGGATACCTTGCCAAGGCCTTCAATTTCTGAAAAAATACCGGTAATACGTTTTTTGATATCACCATCATTGACACGCCCGGGCTTGGTTTCAATAACTGTATTTTTTTCAGTCAGATCACCGGTTGTAACTGTTTTTTTATTATCTTGATCATCTTTCGATTCGCCATATTGCGATGACAATACCGCATCTGTATTGAGCAACTCTTCCCCAACGGCATAGGTAAACAAGGGTGAAAAAACGGACAACATTAATAAAAAATTTAAGATTACTAATAGATGACGCATACTTAAAGAGCCTTTAGTTTTTTTATATGAAAGTTCCAATAGGTTACTGAATTACTTTCATGCTTTGTTGTGGGTTGAGCCTCGGTATTGATAGACCAAGTCAGCCCATGGCTGTTATAAGAAAGTCTGGGTAAGTTACTCAGATCTTTCAACCTTTGTTATGGGCTGTGCCTGGGTATTGATAAACCAGATCGGCCCGTGGCTGTTATATGAAACGCTCGCCAAAGCATTGTCAATGAAGGCATTTCAAAATTCGTTGAGGGCGGAGCCATACCTCGCTCCGGCCATGCCGGTTATAAAAAAGTACCAAAGTTAAATTGACGTGATAAAGTCCAAAGTTTTCAGGTTTACAGTCCAAAATCGGCCTTGATCATCGTTTCGACCAATAAAAAATTTATCCGGGAGGGGTCAGGCATCATAACTCAATAAACATATATCAAAATAAACATTTTCTCAAAAAAATTTTGCGGTAGAGTACTACAGTGGCATGCCTGGCGTCTTGCATATCCGGTCAACTAACGCTTATAACATTTAAGTATGATTAATTTAGCGCATCTTTTCGAAAGCCCAAAGACAAACTTAAAAATCAGCCAATTTTTTGGGTGTGTCTCACCTTTTACATAAGGTGATTGTTTTTGATTTCAAAAACCAGACTCAAAATTAAGCCGCAATCGAATTTTATGAAGATTTGATCGTTTTTTTGACTTTTGAGGATAGGAAGAGCAACCACTTTTCATGAAAATACGTCCTTTTTAAAGGAGTCCTGAATTCCCGGCATAAAATTTGCCTAATCAGCCTTTGCCCTCTGATACATAAAAATCTGCTGAGGTTTGGCCTCTGCAAACCCTGACCTAAGATCATATTTGATGGTTTATTGGCTGGCAATCCTAGCTAATCCGTTTTTTTACTGAACTATACTCAATTCCCATGCTCAAATCACGCCAGATAGGAATAGTTCACCATTAGCGCTCTGCGCATAACTTTTCCAGCCCAAGTTTTCACCCAATAATGCGCTTATCCGGGAGAACAACGTAATCGGTGCAATACGTTCTCAGCCAATTGGGCGAATGGGTTAATCTTACCAAATGAAATGCTCCACCGCCTGCCACTATAAATTAAACGGCCGGCCATATACATTAAGTCCTGCATGACTGTTCTTAACCTCCTTCGTGAGACTGTTTTTCTACGGTTGACCGGAAGATTGTTCTCATCCTGTTCCTCAAGACTAATTTGGCCTATGATTCTAAGGGTGTTGTACGCCAAAAGAGCGAGATGGAGAATCAGGCTGTTGCTGCTAAAATGGCAGCTGGGGAACCGTTCTAACCCAATATCACTTTTAATTTCTGAGTGAAATTGTTCACTGGTTCCATGATCATGGTATAAATTAATGACCTCTTGGGGGCTCAGCCCGGTTATGGTAATCCAATAGGTCTCTACTTCGATTTTGGGAAAAAGCAGGGGTTCTCCTTTTTCTTCATATCGTTCAGTCACTTTGAAGACAATCGGACGTGGCAATGCATGCCCTTTGGGGTCAACAGTTGTTTGCCCGACCCACACACTTTTGTGTTTACAGCGAATCAATTTAACGTTTTCAGTATTCTGAGCCAGGATAAACCAGCCATCCAAAGATTCTTTACGTAAATTGCGCTTAACCAAGACATCAACACCTTCGTATTTTTTTATTATTTCAAAATTATCCTGACTGTCATTTCCTGAATCAAGACGCATAAGAAGAGGTTCTTGGGTGATCTGCCTGGTTAATTTCAATATTTCTTGAATGAATGCCGGGGTGTTTTTTTGACAATGCTGACTGCCTTTTCTAAGCTCCACATTGATTAAATATCCTTCAGTTCCCAGATATCCGAACATCGGTGCATATCCATCACAACCTTTGTATGTCCTGGAAACCCCCTCTTTTTTCGTTTTTGAATTGTCAAAGGGGCTGACATCCAGGTCTAAGGGAATATAATTGCCGACACTCGTCTGAACTGGTGAAATGGCGGGTGCTTTGCCTCGAATCATTTCAACTGAAGCTTCCTTGATAAGTTCATTGGCAGATTCCCCGATCAGGTCAATACGTTCACGCAAGGTTGATTGGGAAGGACAATTGCTGATTCCCATAGCTTGGGTAAAAAAAAATGGATCCTGCCTGAAAATTTCAATAGCGATGTAGTCTGGCTTACCAACACAAATAAGTCCTAACATGGACGAAAGGATCTCTCCATGAGAAATATTAGGATCAACACAATGTACATCCGGTAAATTTTTGAAGCGCTCAGCAAAATTAATGGACTTAAGCAATGCACCTACAGGGAGCAATCCGCTTTGACTGACAAGGTTTTCATTTCCATGTTTTACATTGATAGTGGTCGGCATCGGTCTTCACCTCCGAAGTGAATGTTTTTTTAATGCCATTATATTAATTTTATATTAAAATTTCAATGTGTTATATTCAAAAAAGCAATCTTTATGCCGCTAACTCAGGGGAGTTATAGGCATTTTAAAATTGGTCTATTTTTTGCGAGCGAAAAGGTGGGACACACCCACCAAAACGCCTATGTCGAGCCGTTCAAGCACCAATTAAGCCCGGGCCAGAACCAAAGCCGACACACCGGCAGCCCCTGCATCCAAAAGGGTCTGAGCGGCTGCATCGCAGGTGGCCCCTGTGGTAAACACATCATCCACCAAAAGGATATTTTTACCTTTGATACGGTCAGGTTTAGGGCAGGCAAAGGCCTGGGTCAGATTCTTTTTGCGTGCCTTATGGTCCAAACCGGTCTGGCTGACCGTTGCCCGGACCCGGGCAAGGCCGCCGATGTCAATGCGCCATGGTGCCGGCCGGTCATAGGCATCCTTGTACAGCCGGGGAAAATTTCGGACAAGAAAATAGGACTGGTTGAATCCGCGCTTTTTAGCCTTTGATCCATGGAGGGGAATGGGCAGAATCAGATGAAAACCATCCATGTCATAATGGGTGGCAAAGGCCTGAAACAGGTGACGTTCAAAGGGACGGGCCAGACTGAGCTTTGATTGGTATTTGAACAACCCCAGGGCCTTTTGTATCACATCTTTATACATAAATGCCGCCCGGACACTCTGAATTGCCATGGGGGTTTCAAGGCAGGTGCCACACAGGTGATCAGGTCCGGATTCAAAACAACGGCCGCAGGCAGGGCAAAACGGGTGATCAAATACCGGTAGCGCCTGCCCCAGGCACGTGTGGCAGAAACAGACACTTAACGGGTTATCCGTAGGGTTTTTAATATATTTTCCGCATCCCAGGCATTTGTCCGGAAATACCAGTGCACCAATACCGGCCACGGTCACTTTGGCCAGTTTTTTTATCATCAAAAATTGAGACCCAGGCGTTGACGGCGGGCTTCAAACATGGCAATACCACCGGCCACGGATGCATTCAGAGACGTAATCTGGGTTTCCATGGGAATGGACAGGATAAAATCACAGGCTTTTCTTACCCCGGGCCGCAGACCGGTGTGTTCGCCTCCCACCACAAGGGCCAGGTTGCCGGTAAGGTCTGCCTCAAAAAGGCCTTTATCTGCACCGGCATCCAGACCGGCCACCCAGGCGCCATATTTTTTAAGGTCACGGATCAAAACCGAAAGGTTGGTAGCTAAAAAGATGGGGGCATGCTCCATGGCCCCGGCTGAACTGCGGGAGACCCCGGCAGACGGCAGGGCACAGCGGTCTTTTGGCATTACAATGTAATCCACGTCGGCACACAGGGCGGTGCGGATCAACGCACCGGTATTCTGGGGATCTTCAATGCTTTCAAGGATCAGAATAAAAAACGGATCCATCCGGGTTTCAATTTGTTTGAGCAAAGCCGAGGCTGATTGAACCGGAAAGGGCGAGACCCTGGCCGCAATGCCCTGGTGACGGCCAAGTCCGGCCAACCGGTCCAGCTCCTCACCGGCAACGGTTTGGACAGCCACCTGTTTCTCGCCGGCCAGGTCTGCCACAGCCCGTACACGTTTATCAGACCTATTCTCATACACCATGATGGATTCAAATTTACGACGTCCGGCTTTCAGGGCTTCAAATACCGAGTGATACCCGTAAAGAATCTCTTTATCCCCGGGATTCCTATTTTCATTTTTCCGTCTCGGGACCTGGGGTTTGCCTCTCCGGCCCTTGGACCCTGGTTTACCGGCCATCAGTTCGCCGTTTCCTGTTCAACAATGGCAAGAAGTTCGGCAACCGCCTCATCCAGCACATCATTGACCACCACATGGGTATAAAAAGATTTCTGGGCAATTTCGTATTTTGCATTCTTCAAACGCATGCGGATCACCTCTTCGGCATCGGTTCCTCTACCCCGCAGCCGCTGTTCAAGCACGTCCAAAGATGGGGCCATGATGAATATGGAAACAGAATCCAGCCCGAAATCCATAATTTGTCGCCCCCCCTGGACATCAATATCTAATAGGACACTTTGGCCTGCGGCAAGCCGTTCTTGAACAAAAAGGGCGGAGGTGCCGTAGCAATTGCCGTGGACTTGTGCCCATTCCAGCATCTGGCCCGATTCCACCATTTCCATGAATTGCGCCGTATCCGTAAAAAAATAGTCTTTTCCGTGAACCTCCCCCTGTCGGGGAGTGCGGGTCGTGTGTGAAATGGAATATACAAGATCTGGAAACCGTTTCAAAAGTTCTTTGACAAGGGTTGTCTTGCCGGCACCAGAGGGTGCTGAAACAATAAAAAGTTTTGCCGCCATGCCCTATTCCTCCTGAAGTTCCCCGGGGTTTTGAATCAGGGACTCAAAGCGCGCGGAAACAGTTTCTGCCTGAATCGCAGACAGAATCACGTGGTTTGAGTCGGTCACAATGATGGCCCGGGTTTTTCTGCCATGGGTCACATCAATGAGGCGCCGGTCCTCCCGGGCTTCATCCTTAACCCGCTTCATGGGCGACGAGTTTGGAGATAAAATCGCCACCACCCGGTCTGCCACCACAGTATTACCAAACCCAATGCCCAAAAGTGGCTGTTCCATAATTTTCCTTTTGTTAATGGTCATTTCTTCCCGGCAGCGAATATACGTTTTTAAAAGCAAGTCTGTGTAAGACTATACAAATATTCAACTTTCGTTGTGGGCTGAACCACGGTGAAAAACCGTATCAACCCATGGCTGTTATTCGATATTCTGCACCTGCTCCCGAATCTTTTCCAGCTCGGATTTCAGGTCGACCACGGCATGGGACAAGGTCGCATTACCGGCTTTGGAACCAATGGTGTTAAATTCCCGGTTAAACTCCTGGATCAAAAAATTGAGTTTTCTGCCCTGGGACTCATTTTCATCCATGACCTCCCGGAACATTTTAATGTGGCTGTGCACCCGCACAATCTCCTCGGAGACATCACTTTTGTCTGCAAGAAGCGCTGTTTCCTGGGCCAGACGAACTGGATCAAGACAATCCCCGTCCTCGGCAGTCAACACGGCCAGGCGTTCCTTAAGCCGGGCCTTGTAAACTTCCGGTATGGTTTGGGCCTGTTCTTCAACGCCTGCCATACGCTGTTCAATGTCTGAAATACGACGGGTTAAATCCTGGTACAGATTTTCCCCCTCACGCTTTCGCATGCTATCAAGTGCCTGGGCCGCGTTATGGGCCGTGTCACACAAAGCGGAACGGAGAAACTCCAGGTTGACTTCAGGTTTTGCAGCCATGATAACCTGCTTGGCCCCGAGCACGGTTTCCAGGGCAATATCACCTGAGAGAGAAAGAGTGTCCTGGACCGTTTTTAATGCCTTATAATAGGCTTTGGCCTTGATAACGTCCACCTCAAACAGGTCCTGGTCCAGGGACTGGTCCTCCAGGCTCGCCCGGATCTCTATTCTGCCCCGGGTATGAAACTGCCCCATTATTTTTTTAATTTCCTCTTCAAAGGGCTGGCAGGTTTCGGGCAAATAAATCGAAAAATCAAGAAATCGGGAATTATAAGCGCGCACGGTCATGTTCACGGTCAAGGTATCCAAAGTGTGAGACACTTTGGCAAAAGCGGTCATGCTTTTTATCATACAATTATCCTTTTATGGTCTTAAGATCCGCAAGATATTTCTGCCTCACCTGTCCTAAAAATTTCAGCACAGCAGGGGAGGCGTAATCCGGGTAAGTCCACTCCAGGGTTTTAAAGCCTTTTTTGGTGTACATTAATGTCAGGTCGGCATAAATTTTCTGTCCGATGTAAATCCTGTGGGAATACTCCTTTCCCGTGGCCAGAATAAATCGGGAAGACAGAAGATATCCCGGATCAATGTTGATGGTTCTGTTATTCCGGTCCAGGCAATCGGATTCAATCTTGTTGGTGTCAAGTTTGATCGAAGCAAGGGCATCCTGTTCCATGAGGGGCTTGAATGCAATAAGCCTGCGAAACAACGGTTCCCCCATTTCCCTGTAATAATAATCGGTGAAATCAAAATCCAGCCAGGGGGAAATCATGTCCACGGGACCGCCCACAGCTTCAAGTCGTGGGAAGATTGATTCCAGAACTGTCTTCTCTTTCATGAAAACCGACATCACAAGCTTGGCCGCTGCAGGTTTTTTAGGTGTACTCATTGTTTAACGGGAATTGCCTCGTCAATGAGCATAACGGGAATATCATCCCGAATTTCGTATTTAAGGGCACAGGCGTTGCAAATCAGGCCGTCTTCAGCCTCGGTCAACTTCACCGGACCTTTACATTTGGGACAAACAAGAATTTCAAGCAGTTCCTTTGATACAGCCATAGCAGTATCTCCTTGAATAGTATTAATTTTTTGAAGTCTGCATGGATTGCAGTTTATAATAAAAGCCTTTTGCAGCCATCAGGTCATCATGGACACCTTGTTCAACAATGGTTCCGTTTTTAAGTACAATGATCCGGGAGGCGTAATCTATGGTGGACAGTCTGTGAGCAATGACAAAGGAAGTACGGCCCTCCATCAAATTCTCCAAAGCCTTTTGCACAACTTTTTCTGCTTGGGAATCTAAGGCCGAGGTTGCCTCGTCTAGAATCAGCACCGGCGCATTTTTCAAAAGCGCCCTTGCAATGCAAATCCGCTGTTTTTCCCCCCCGGACAAACGGGAACCAAGCTCTCCGATCACGGTATCATAACCCTTGGGAAAACCGCAGATAAAATCATGGGCAAAGGCGGCCTTGCCTGCCGCTTCAACCGTGGCATCATCTGCATCCATTTTTCCATAGCGGATATTGTCCCGCACGGTCTCGTTAAATAAAATGGGTTCCTGGGTCACAATGGAAATATGGTCCCGCAGGGAAGCAATTGTCAGGTCTCGCACATCGTGTCCGCCAACAAAGACACCGCCCTCTGCCACGTCATAAAGTCTTGGAATCAGGTTCACCAGGCTGGTTTTTCCGCCGCCGCTCATGCCGACCAACGCCAGGGTCTCTCCGGGGGCCGCCTTAAGATTTATGTTCTTTAAGGCCATAGATTCTTCAGGGCCATAGGCAAAGGAAACATTTTCAAAAACCACCTCACAGGATGCCGCTTTAAGGGGCCGGGCATCGGGTTTGTCCACCACATCATTTTGGGTTTCCAGCACATCAAAAACCCTGGATGCTGCCGCCGCGCCCTCCTGGATGGTATTGTTCAGTGAGGACAATTTCTTCACCGGATCATAAAGCATCATCACGGCAGTTAAAAAAGAGAAAAACACACCAGGTGTGGACGTGCCGTTGACCACCCGCATTCCGCCAAACCAGATAACAAAAGCGATGCCTAACCCGCCTAAAAATTCCATAACCGGGGAAGACAATGCCCGTGTTATCACCTTTTTCATTTCTAAACGAAACAGTTCTCTGGTTTTTTCCTTGAATCTGGCTGTTTCAAAGGACTGAAGATTGAATATTTTAACAATCTTTGCCCCGGAAAAGGTTTCATGCAGAAAGGCGTTAAGATCTGCCATGGTTTCTTGGGATCCTGTGGAAAACTTCCGGATTCTTTTGCCAAATAAGACGATGGGATAAAAGGCAATGGGCAGGACAATAAAGGCGCCTAATGCAAGTTGCCAGTCCCGGTAAAAAATAACAAACAAAAACGCCACAACAGAAAAAGAATCCCGAAATAGACTGATAACGGCAGTGGACACCATGCCTTTGATAATATTAACATCATTGGTGATCCGGGACATGAGCACCCCGGTCTTTTCTTTGTGGATATATGCAATGGGCAGGTTCATGATCTTTTCATAAAGGTTGTCCCTGAAATCGCGGATAATACGCTGTCCCACATGATTCATCAGGTATTCCGACCCGTATGAACCTGCGCCTTTTAGAAAAAACACCAGGACGGCAATGCCAGGAATGAGCAATAACTTGGTATTGTCTTTGGCAATAAAAATATCGTCAAGAACAGGTTTAACCAGCAGGGCCATGGTGCCGTTGGCACCTGCCACCACCACCATACATAAGGCAGCCAAGGCAAGTCTTTTCCAGTGTGCAAACACCATCCGGATAATCTTTTGCCTGCGTTCTTTAGACAATCTATTTTTTTTTGATTTCATGGGTGGGGGCAATTGCTTTACAGATTCTATTGTCAAGTACCAAAAAACATGAGAGCATAACCTCCCATGACAAAGTGTGCTTTTATACCCAATTTTTTCAAATTTTACAATATGCTGTGGGGGGCGGCTCTGCCTTTTTTAAAACGGCACCCAAGACTTACCCCGACCTTTGGCAGACGAATCAATCCGGTTCACCTTCGATCGGCAGATATCTGGATACAGGCAGCATCGGCCGGAGAGGCGTATCTGGCGGTATCCATTATAAAGGCCCTTAACCCGGACAGGTCGGTCACCATGCTGTTGACCACAACCACGGATCAGGGCATGAAAATTCTGACACAAGCGCTGTCGCCAAAAAAAATTTCGTCCCGGATCAGCCTGTGCGTTGATATATTCCCCTTTGACAAGCCGACGACCATGAACAAAGCAGTGCAACAGGTCAATCCTGCTGTCATGGTTTTGCTGGAGACAGAACTGTGGCCGGCCCATCTTTATGCGTTAAAAAAAAATCATACCGCCGTATTGCTCATCAACGGCAGGTTATCCCAAAAAAGCTACCGGAATTACGGGCTCACAAAAGCGTTCTGGCGATCCTTTGCCCCGGAGCGCATCCTGGCCATCTCTGCCAAAGACGCCAAAAGATTTTCCCGAATATTTTCCCACACCCGCATTGACACCATGGACAACATCAAATTTGACCGTATGAAGGTTCAGAACACGGCCGATAAAAGCTCTGCTTTAGCTGCAATTGTGCCCCGGGAACTTCCCCTGTCTATTTTTGCCTCCTTCCGCCGCCAGGAAGAAAAGCAGATCATTGACATGATAAAAACCTTATTAGAAAGGGTGCCGAACCAGATTATTGCCCTCTTCCCCAGACATATGCACCGAATAGCGCCATTTTTAAAAAAAATGAATAAAAACGGCCTCAAGGTATACAAAGGCTCGCAGATATCATCGGTTCTACCCGGTCCGGCCATTATCCTGTGGGACAAATTTGGAGATCTGCACCAGGCTTACAGCAATGCCGACGTGGTTTTTGTCGGCGGAAGTCTTGCGCCCTTAGGGGGCCAGAATTTCATGGAGCCCGCAGGGTTTGGCATTCCCACAATCATCGGCCCCCACTGGCAGGATTTTGCCTGGGTGGGAAAAGACATCTTCAATACCGGTGCCGTAACCCGATGCAGAAATTGGCATCATGCGGTTAAAACCATGTGTAGCCACCTGTTAACATCCGGAAACCGACAAACCCGTATTGACGCGGTGAATCATTATATTTTACAAAAACAAGGCGGAGCACAGACCGCTGCAGACACAATTTGGGCGTCGTGGGTGACAAATCATGTTGAACCCGGGTAGTTGATATTGATAGACGATGTCAACTCATGGCTGTTATAAGATTTCAAACTATTTTGAATAAAGCGGTATCTGATTTGTCTCCAGTCTGTGGATATTTTCTGATGCACCCGTCACAATGCCGTTCATTGAAACATCCGTAGAACCGCCGATATGAGGTGTGGGCATCACATTATATTTGAATACACTATTTTATGCCCAGTATTCACATATCAAATATTTTCAGCCTTCTGATCAGTATTTTTCCAATACCGCCAAGGCCGATAATCCCCGCTGTTTTAACCTGCAGAGAAATTCCCTGGACGGGTTATAAGTTTAACCGAGTTAGTTAACGGCGGTACTTTCTGTCCCCGTGTGCCGGTGGGTGTTTGAGTCCTCGCGGCCTATTTGCTCACCACTTTTAACGGAGAACCAGCTTAACAGGGATCCAAAAATAAGCAAACCGCACCCCAGCCACAAAGAGGGAGTGGGTGCCACGGAAAGGTAGATGCAGGAGACGATAGTGGATAAAAGCGGGGTCATGTAGGAGCTTGCCACCAAAAAAATGGTGTTGCCTTTACGCATGGCATTGTCCCACAGGCTGTAGGCCATCAATGTAATAAAAGCCAGGGCCACCACTGTCCCATAGCAGGTTGTGGGCAACGGGGTGTTCAAATAAAAAACCCAATAATCGGGCCGACTTAAACCAGGGGAAAACCAACTGCCTTGACAACGCACCAGGCAGTTTTATTTTGAGTTAATATTTTTGTTAATGCACCACTTCTAACTTTAATTAAGGATAAATTAAATGCTCAAACTTGGTGAAAAGGGAGCCATCCTCCAGAATGACAACAAAACCTATGCCATTGCCCCTCACATTCCCTGCGGGGTTGTTACACCGGAAATGCTCAGAAAAATTGCTGATGTGGCGGAAAAATACGACGCCAAAGCACTCAAGCTGACCGGGGCCACTCGTATTACAATTGTAGGACTCAAGGAAGAGGACATTGATTCGGCCTGGCAAGATCTGGGACTTGACAAGGGTGCCGCCGTGGGCATGTGTATCCGCTCGGTGCGCGCTTGTCCGGGCACCACATTCTGCAAGCTCGGCAAACAGGATGCCCTGGGCGTGGGTATGGAGATGGACAAACAATACCATGCCATGGAACTGCCGGGTAAATTCAAAATAGCGGTATCAGGATGCAAACTGTCCTGCGCCGAATCCTGGGTCAGGGACATCGGACTCATCGGAGAAGCCAATGGCTGGCTCCTTGTCATTGGCGGCAACGTGGGTATGAATCCCAGGATTGCCCAGAAAGTGGCTGAAGGGCTGAACACTGAACAGGCATTGGAGGCCTGTAAACGTGTTGTTGGGTATTACAAAGAAAATGCCAAAAAAG
Organism: Desulfobacter hydrogenophilus; assembly: GCF_004319545.1. Lineage (NCBI taxonomy): Bacteria > Pseudomonadati > Thermodesulfobacteriota > Desulfobacteria > Desulfobacterales > Desulfobacteraceae > Desulfobacter > Desulfobacter hydrogenophilus. Next base: position 272,586 of record NZ_CP036313.1, read on the forward strand.
GGGAACGCCTCGGAAAAATGATCGATCGTATTGGTCTTGAACCCTTTGAAAAGGCCATTCAAAGTTAACCATGAAGACCTGGTACATACCCGAAGACCGGTTTCCCATACAGGTGACCCCCGGAGTGCAGGTGATCGGCAACTACTATTTTAATCTTATGCTGATCACAGGGAAAGAAAAGACAGTGCTGTTTGAAGCCGGTGTTTCAGGTATTGTGGATCAAGTCATCCGGCAGCTGGGTATGCTTGAAATTTCCCCGGACATTATAGTGGTCAGCCATCCCCACGCCGATCATGTAACAGGGCTTCCCGGATTGGCTGACCGATTTAAACAGGCCCGGATCATTGCCGGGCCCGGGGCCAAAACATTCATGACCCATCCCAAGGCCGCCTCGGCACTGATCGCCGAGGACCGGTTCATATCCCGGCGCCTCGGCGAAGAAGGATTAACGCCAGGGCGCCCCAGCCTTGATGCCCCACCGGATGCCGGTCGCATTGAAGAAATCGCCGGCCCTGCACGACTAAATCTGGGCGGCGGACTCTTTTTTGATCTGCTGCCGGCAAAAGGCCACTCCCCGGGGGCATTGATGGGGCTTGCCGTGCCGGACCAGGTGTTGTGCTGCGCCGATGCCCTGGGGTTCCATTATCCCGGTCGGGATTTCTGGCCCCTGTTTTTCACAGGCGCGGCAGACTACCTTGACACAATCAAACAGATCAAAACGCTGACCCCTGAAATTATCTGTCCGGCCCACCAGGGTCCCATCATGGCCGACAACGTGTCTTTAGCCCTGGAAAAAGCGGAATCCAAGGCACTTGAAATCATAAAAATGATAAAGGGCAGCCCACTCAATGATATGGAACTGGTCGAAAAACTATTCGAAATGTCCTACAAAAACGAATTTTGCCTATACACCAAAAAAAATGTAACAAACTGTGCCGGGCTGCTGGTTAAGCGGGCCAGAGAGTATCATTCGCCTTTGTAGCAGCCTGTTAAGGATCGCAGATTAAATAAGTTGGGCAGAAATAACGCCGAATTCTGGTTCATCTACAAGGCGCATTAAAGGTTGAATAACAGGTCTATTGGACCTTTGATGCAACGAAGTAGATGGGCCAAAAGGCAAGCTATTTCGTTCAAGTTATTTAATCTGCGGTCCTAAGACGGGTTAGAGGTGCGGCCGGTAAATTTGCGCACTTTTTTTACGGTTAACAGCACATTTCCGGCAAATATCAAAAACGCCCCCACCCATCCGGCAAAGGAAAGCGCGGGATCCATGACAAGGAATGGCCCCAGGATTGCCGCCAGAAAAATCCGGGTTGAGGCGATGATGCCCCCTTCAATGGCAGAGACGTATTTAAACCCTTGGGTCAACAAAAACTGACCGGCAATGGCGATGGCTGAACACCAGAAAAGATAAACCATCTCGTGGCTATTGGGCAGTTGCATTTCATGAAAAAAAAGACAGAATACAACAATACCTCCAAGACCGAACATAAAGAACAAAATGGTCAAGGTGTCGTGATCCTGCCGGGCCATGTTCAGTATAATGATGGCAAAGGCCGCAATGAACCCCGAAGCCAACCCCCACAAAGCCCCTATGGGAAAATGTGTATCTGCCGGCATTAGAATCATAAAAACCCCGGCAAACGCCACCAGGACAATCATAACGGTACCCAAATCTCTTTGGGACTTAAAAAGAATCCATGAAAACAAGGCGATAAATAAAGGAAAGGTCATGTTTAAAATATTGGCCTGGGCCACGCTGGTCTGGGCCACGCCCTTGAAAAAACAGAAAACGGCCAGGGTATTGAGCAACGCCCTGCCCACCAGAAATCTTTTTTTAACCACCCTGATTTTATAACGACCCAGGGAAATGATAATGCAGACAACAAGAAATCCAAAGCCGAACCGGGCCAGGGTAAACATGGATGTACGGATATGAAGCCCAGCCATGGCCGACCACTTGATCACCACGGTGGACATATAAAAACAAAAAGCTGATCCAAACACAGCCAGGTATCCAAGGGTTGATTTTCTATCCATCCGGGGCAGCATACCGTTAAACATTTCAGGTTCCTTCTTTGGTGCCCGTGGCCCTATGCCTGATCCAGGTATTTTTTCACCCGGCAGGGTTTATATTGCCAGAACTGACTGACTGATGGTATTGTGAGTACTATTAACCCATTTTTCATAAATACAAATTGCCATAAGACCATAAATTATGACCAAAGACAACGTCTCTTTTGCACAGCAAATCAAACCCATTCGGGATGAAATTGATACCATTGATGCCCGGATTATTTCCTTATTAAGCCAACGCCGGGAACAGGTGGAAAAAATTGTGGCGGTAAAAAAAGTGCACAAGGTGCCCATTTACCATCCGGCCCGGGAAGAAGACGTGATATCCCGCCTGCGGGGAAAAGCCTCGGACATGGATGTAGACCCGGATCTGGTGGAAAATCTTTATAGAACAATCATGCACCAGTCCAGAAAAAGCCAGACCCGTGTATCCAAAACCAGTTTGATCCGGCCCCAGGCAAGGATACTTATTGTGGGCGGAGCCGGAGAGATGGGCCGTCTATTTGTCCGATTTTTCACTGAAACCGGATACCAGGTGGATATCCTGGATAAAAATGACTGGGACAGGGCAGAAGGCTTGTGTGAAAACGCAGACCTTGTTGTTGTCTGTGTTCCCATCAACGTTACCGTTAAGGTCATTGACGCCTTAGCCCCCCTGATGCGGCCGGATGCAGTGCTCACGGATCTGACGTCGGTCAAAAAGAGTCCCCTTGAAGCCATGTGCCGGGCACACAAGGGTCCAGTGCTGGGCCTGCATCCTCTTTTCGGCCCCACCACGGACAACCTGGACAAACAGATCATTGCGGCATGTTCCGGACAAGACGATGATGCCTGCCAGTGGGTCATTGACCAGCTGGTAGCCTGGGGTGCAGTGGTTGTTGAAACAAGTGCCCTGGAACATGACCAAGTCATGGAAATTGTCCAGGCCCTTCGGCATTTTGCAACGTTCAGTTTCGGCAGTTTTCTTTACCGCCAGGGCATCCCCATTAAACGCACCCTTGAATTCTCAAGCCCGATCTACCGTCTGGAACTGGGGATGGTGGGCAGGCTTTTTGCCCAGGATCCGGATCTATACGCTGAAATCATCTTTGCCACACCCGAGCGGCGCCAGCTTTTAAAAACATTTGTCCAATCCTTGACCCAGTTTCTGGATATGCTTGAATCCGGTGATAAGGACGCATTCATCAAAGAATTTAAGCAGATTGCTGAATGGTTCGGACCTTTTGGCCACCAGGCCCTGCGTGAAAGTACCTATTTTATAAACAAACTGATTGAACGGTTCTAAGAAACTCAATCAACAGGCTGTTGCAGAATGTTAATCAGCCTCATCCCCATACCTCTTAAGTTTTTTAAGCAATGTTTTCCGGGTAATGCCAAGTCTTCGGGCAGCTTCGCTCTTATTTCCCCCGGCTGCGGCCAGGGTGGATAAAATGGCACGCTCCTCCACCTTGGACAGGGAGATATTTTCAAGGTTCAAACCCGCCTCCCGGATCTGTTCAGGTTCATCATCCAGGATAAAGGAGAGATCAGACCGGCGAAGGTAATCGGTGCGGGCCATGACCACGCCGCGCTCCACGGCATTCATCAATTCACGGACGTTACCCGGCCACTCATACCGGATCAGGGTATCCATGGCATTGGGAGAAAAGCCCTTGATATCCCTGCGGTTTTTTCTGGCAAACTCATCCAGAAAATGCATGGCAAGTTCCGGGATATCCTCGGGACGCCGACGCAACGGCGGAATACCAATATGTACCACATTGAGCCGATAGTAAAGGTCTTCCCTAAAGGCTTTTTCGGTGGACATGGCTTTCAAATCCCTGTTTGTGGCGGCAATCACCCTGACATCCACGGCAAGGGTCTTTTCCGAACCCACGGGTGCAATCTCTTTTTCCTGGATGACCCGCAGCAGCTTTGCCTGCATGGATATGCTCATCTCCCCGATTTCATCCAGCAGGATACTACCCTTGTCCGCTAAAAGAAACTTGCCCTTACGGTTTTTATCCGCCCCGGTGAATGCACCCCGCTCATGGCCAAACAATTCAGATTCCAGAAGGGTTTCGGTGATGGCGGCACAGTTGATCCGGATATATGGGTGCTGCCGTCTGATGCTGTTGTTATGAAGGGCAGCAGCCACAAGCTCCTTCCCTGTGCCGGATTCGCCTGTAACAAGCACATTGGCATCGGTGGGAGCCACCATATGTATGGTATCCAGCAGTGCCTCCATGGCAGAGCTTTTGCCCAGGATATCGTGGTGAAAGGTGCTGGTTTCCAATTGTTTTTTCAGGTCCTGATTTTCGTTCTTCAGATGAAGACGTTCGAACACCCGGTCCACGGTGAGTTTAAGCTTGTCAAAGTCAAGGGGTTTGGTCAGGTAATCATAGGCCCCGATTTTCAGGGCCTGAACGGCCGTGTCCACCGAAGAATAAGCGGTCATGATGATTACGGGAAGGGCCGGATTAAAGTCATGAATTTTAGCCAGAGCTTCCATGCCGGACATTTTCACCATTTTCATATCCATAAGCACCAGCCCAAAGGGGTTGTTTGTCACCGCATCCACACCCTCATCTCCGTCCAGGGTTACCTGCACGGTATATCCCCACCCTTTCATCAGGGTTTTAAGCATGGTGGCATGGGCAGTATCATCATCCACCACCAGCACTATCTTCTCACTCATCAAAAAAAGTCCTTACATCTTCTCTATTGTTTCATCATCAGGCAGGGTAATATAAAACACAGTGCCTTTTGAGGGGCGGCTTTCCACCCGGATTTCACCTTTGAGATTTTCAATAATCCTATGGACAATGGATAATCCAAGACCTGTCCCCTTGGCCCGGGTGGTAAAATAGGGGTCAAATATTTTTTCAGAATCTTTTGCCGGGATGCCGCAACCGTTATCCACCACCCGGATTTCAAGGCCATCAGTCACATCTGTTACGCCAATTTCAAGAATCCCTTTGCTGTCCATGGCATTTAATGCATTCATATAAAGATTGAGCAGCACCTGGCAGATCCGTTCCGGGTCCGTATGAATGGTTTCTCTTCTGGTACGGATATCCGTTTGAACACGGATCTTTTTTTTCCCAAGATCATGGGAAACCAGTTTAAGGGAGTGTCGGATAAGGGGTTCGATCCGGGTCTGCTTGATCTGTACGGCCATGGGCTTGGCAAATTCCAGCAACTGGGTGATGGAACGGTCCATACGTTCCACTTCCTGGACCATGATTTTTGCAATCTCCACATCCTCGGGTTCATTTTCATACTGCCGGGCAAAATAGGTGGCAAAGCCCTTGATGGAACTTAACGGATTTCTGATTTCATGGGCCACGCCTGCGGCAAGTTTTCCGATGGCAGCTAAACGCCGGTTGGTTTCCACCTGTTTTTTCAAATCCCGGATCTGGGTCAGGTCCCTGAATAAAAGGACAAATCCCTGGATCTGATCTTCGTCTGCCGGGATAGCCGAAACGGTCATATCCAGCCGAAGATCGCCTTTCTCTTTTTGGTTCAAGGCCACTTCCCCGGACGCGACGCCTCCTGACCTCGAAATTTCAGCAGCCATGGCAGCCATCTGGGGAAACGCTTTTTCAGGAATTTCACCCAGAATCTTTTCAGCAGACCGATTGGCTGAAGTCACGTTAAACTCCGGATCCAAAGTGATCAAGCCCGAGGGCATATTCTGGACCACATTGTCGGAAAACGCCATAACCTGTTCCAGGGATAACTGGGCCGCCCTGTAAGCCTGGAGGGCAAACAGGGCAATAATGCCTGAACAGCAAAAAATAAAAAACAAAAGCCCTTTGATAACAATGTTCTTAAATCCCTGGGCCTGGGCCGCCTGCACCCCGGTCATGGACATTCCGGCAAAAATATAATGATCGATCTGCCCAAATGTGCCCAAAGCCGGCCTGACCGATCTTTCAGCACCAGACAGTCCGGGCGACATCTTTCCATGGTCGTAGCCGGGATCAGGGCCGTGAACAGGCCCCAGACCTCGACCTCTGACTCTATGATTAAACGGAACAAAGCGCTTGGCCACTTCCAGGACCGGCCCATCCAGTGTGTTCAGGGAGCGGCTGGAGATCAGGTGGGTATCCCTGGGCAACGGGCCAAGGTCTGCCCATCTGTCATAAAGGGTACCCACCATGGCGGCATCGGAATGGGCGATGATTTTCCCCATGGCGTCGGTGATCATGATATAGGCAACATCAGGCTGTCCTGCGGTCTCCTCCAACATGGACTGAATCCTTTCGGTGCCCCAATGCATAGATCCCATACCAATCCGGGTGCCGGCTTCAAAAGTGCGGATTAAAGAGGTGCCGGTGATTAAAAATCGTTCCCGGATAAACTCATCCTGTTTTTTAACCCGGTCCAGGGTCATCAGGATAAATACCGGCAACAGCACGACCAGGACCCCCACCATAACCAGAGGCGGCACCAGCCCCGGCATTTTGGGGGTAATTTTTAATTTAAATTTATCCATTATCGTCCTGGATTCATGCAATCTGTCCTATCCACATTGTTAGACCGATCCTTAGGACCGCATTGAACAACGAACTAACTTAACTTCTCTGACCTTTTTTATAAAAAATCTGTGTAACCTACACAGACTTTCTATTTTCGTTGTGGGCTGAACCCCGGTGGAAAACCAGGTCAGCCCGTGGCTGTTTATATTCTGTTTTTGCAAAATAAATACCATTATTGTTTCAATTTGATGGCCTCTTTTCAAAACTGTTTTCACCAGGGTCTTACGCCCTATGGCCCGGAAAAAAATAAATGCTACAAATTTTGCGCCGAATGTTTATTTTTATATAAGATGCGGCACAGATGTATAGATCGTATATTTTTTACCCGGTTGTATACCCCCACCCGAGTAAAAAGTACACACTATATCTAATTTTTTAAACAATACCCTGATATGATATTTAGATGCGAAAGACTTGATATAAGATGGTCTCAATAAATTTCAAGATAAATGGCACACCATTTGCTTTATAGTTCAGCAACGATGGTCAACCATTTAAGATCATAAAAACACAAGTTACAGAACATAAATCAAGCACCACAAGGAGGCATTATGAAAAAAACATTAGCCGTATTAACCATCCTGATCATCACATGCACCTTTTCCGCCAGTGCATTTGCAACCCCCCCAAAGCAGGGCAAGGGAAAGGGCTTAAGACAAAACCAACGAGCGTGCATGAACCTGACCGATGAACAGCAAAAACAGCTTAGTGATCTGCATCAAAAATTTGTTGATGACACCTATGAAACGCGTACAGGAATAATGAATCTGGACCAGCAAATCCGCATGTACATGGAAACATCTGATCCTAATCCGGGAAAACTGAAAGCCATGGTCATAAAAAAAGCGGATTTAGCAAAAGATCTGGCTGTTAAACGTTTGGACTTTGCCCTGGATGCCAGAAAAATATCCCCAGAATTAAAATACATGGGAATGGGCAAAGAATTTGGCCGCCATGGCAAGGGATACGGCCACGGTTATCATGGCGTTGGTAAAGGCGCCGGAGTTGACGATCCCAAAGAAGAGACCCCTTCAGAAAATAATTAATATATACCCACCACTCAATTATCTATCTCTCCATCCACTCCCTTCTCTCCTGTCCCCCCGGGTTGCCACACCCGGGGGGACCCCTTTTTCCGAAGTTTTTTAGCGCTTTTTATCCTTCTTTTTCCACAGGATTTTCAAGCACGCCAATGCCTTCAATTTCAACCTCCATCCGATCTCCCGGCGCCAGAAATACGCGGGGTTTACGGGTAAATCCCACCCCTTCGGGCGTACCTGTCAGGATCAGGGTGCCGGGCAAAAGAGTAGAAGACTGGGACAGATAGGCAATCATATTGGCCACGCTGAACACCATGTCACTGGTGTGGCTGTCCTGCATGAGTTCACCGTTCAAGCGGCACTTAATGGCAAGGGTCTGGGGATCGGTAATTTCGTCTGTCGTGGTCATGACCGGCCCGCAGGGACAAAAGGTGTCATAACTTTTTCCCCGGGTCCACTGGAATCCACCGGCATGTTTCTGCCACCGCCGGGCAGAGACGTCATTGGTGCAGGTATAACCAAGCACATAATCCAAGGCCTCTTCCTCGGGCACATTTTTGGCAGCCTTTTTAATGATCACCCCAAGCTCGGCTTCGTAATCCACCTCGGGCGGATCTGATGCACATTCCGGGATCACGATGGCATCCTTGTGCCCGGCAAGGGACCCTGGGTATTTCATGAACACAGCCGGATATTTTGGAATTTCCTGGCCAGTCTCTGCCGCATGACGCCGGTAATTAAGGCCGATGCAGATAATGGCCGAGGGCTCCACCGGGGGCAGAACTTTCACCACATCCACCCGTTCGCCGGTATCGCTGAAACTGTAATCCGCAGACTGTTCCACCAGGCTGGCCGTTTTTCCGTCCCAATCGCACCCCATGACTTTTTTACCCTGCTGGGTAGTAAAACGAATGATCTTCATTTAAGGCTCCTTTATTCTTTTTATTGTATGAGCTATATTCATAGCCGGAAATAAACACATCCGGCAAGGAAAAAATGAAATCTATTTTCACGGGCAGTATACACAATAAAAACAGCAGAAAACAGGCCGATCTTACCCTGGTGGTCCTGGCGTCCCAGTCTGTCAAAGCGGTCATTGATACGTGTCCTGACGGATCATACGACATCCTTGTCCCCGATGACGATGTTTTTAAAGCACAAGAGCAATTGAAACAATACGCAAAGGAGAACAAGGGGTTCCAAAAACCGGCTCCCCATGCGTCGACCAGAATTTTTTTCTCCCCCGCAGCCCTGGCGCTGGCCTTTTTTATAGCAGCCATCCATTATATCATCACCACCCGGGGCCTTCACAAACAAGCGATCCTGGACTTTGGTTCGTCCTCGTACTATCTCAGCCAAGGGCAAAGTTTCAGGGCCGTGACCGCCTTATTTCTGCACAGCGATACGGATCATCTTCTGGGAAATATGGCCGGAATACTTGTACTTGCGGGCCCTTTACTTCGCGTGACCGGTTACGGGCAGGGACTCTTGCTGCTTTTGGCCGCAGGCACGGCCGGCAATCTGATATCTGAAAGTTTTGGCCAGGATTTACGGCTCTCCATCGGGGCTTCCACAGCGGTCATGGCGGCGGCAGGACTTCTTGGGGCCCGGCGCATGACCATTGGCGCACAATCAGGTCATTCAGTATTTCCAAAATTCAAAGGGCTGGCCCCCTTTGCTGCGGCAGCCACACTTACAGCCATGTTCAGCCATGGTGAGAATACCGATGTATCGGCCCATCTATTCGGTTTTCTTGCCGGTACCGGAATCGGGCTGTGCTATTATCCGTTATCTGGGCCTTTATCAGGTCCGGTGATGGGCCGTATCAGTTTCGGCATTGTTCTGGGAATTTTATGCATGGCCTTTATCCAGGGTGTTTTTACTTTTCTGCCGGGATAATGGACCGGTTAAGCTTTCGGACAAAACTGACAGGGACGGCATAGGTGATTCCTGTAGGCTCTTTTAGGACGTATTCTTTTTTCCCTTTGACAAAAACTTTATTGATCACCCCAACGACTTGTCCGGTGGAAATCCGATAGACCGGACTTCCGCTGTTCCCCGGAAAAGCAACGGCATCAAGCTGGATAATATCCCAGGGGTGTTCAAGGTATTTGATCATCTCTCCTTTGATCAAACTGCCGTGGGGGCTGGGCAGCATGACCGGGGCAATGGCCGAAACAATACCGGTGTGGGTAGTGGCATTAAGACCGAGTACAAAGCCGATGGGAAATCCGGTAAATGCCACTTGGTGACCTTCTTTAAGGGTACCTTCCGCCGCCATGGGCAAGGGAGCCAATTTGCCTGCCATTTCCAGTATGGCCAGGTCGTGAAACGGGTCTTCAGCGACCAGAACGGCCTTGACCCCTTTCCCCGGCAGATTCTTGTGAAATATGCGCAGATGGAACATGCGTTTCTTTTCTTTAATGCCCTGGACCACATGGTGGTTGGTGACGATTCTGCTGCCGTCCCCGATGGCAAAACCGGTACCCCGGAACTGGATCATGGGGATATCCTTGAAAGAATAGGTGCCCACGGATACGGTGGAGGCTTTTATTTTTGACACCAGATCGGCCATGTAAGCATCCCGAGCCTGCGACAAAACGTGCTGCTGGGCAGATACAGGGGAAACGAAAAAAGCAAAAATGATCGTAATTACACTAAAATAAACTCTCATGGCATTTACTTACCGGTTAATGCCTCAATTGTCCATCGTTTCCGCGGCCCTTAGTCATGAAGCACGCCGGGTTGACTGAGAATAAATTCACTCATGTAATTGGCGACGGTGGTCACCTTGTGGCTGAACAGCGGCGCCTGATCACAATCGGTGGTAAAATCACCGACAATACAGCAGGTGCCGATTCTGCGCGAGCCTATGCCGGCCAGATCGAATCCGGCAATGCCGTTGGCTGAAACCACCTGTTTTTTGTCAGCCAAGGTTTCAATGAGCATTTTTTTATCCACTTGGCGATCAAAGCCCTCAACGATCAAGTCGCAATCAAAGAACAGGTCAGCACAATTTTGCCTGTCAATACGCTGGACCTGCCCCTCAAGGTTCACCTCGGGGTTAATGCGGCTTAAATTGATATTAAGTGCATCAACCTTGAACAGGCCGATCTGGTCGACAAAATAAAACTGACGGTTGAGGTTACCGGACTCTACCCGATCAAAATCGACCAGTTTAAGTTGCATCACGCCACTTCGCACCAGGTTAAGGGCCACGTTGGAGCCAATACCGCCAACCCCGGCAATACCGATTTTCATCAGATGCAATCCCAGTCTTTGTAAATCGGCTGGTAACCCTGGGCGAGAATCGCATCGGCTACCTGGGCCACACTGCGGGCATCGGTAATCTCGAATTGCGGCGTCTGACCGTCCGGTATCTCGGTGTAGCCACCAACACCGGTACTTGATCCCGCAGAGTAACGCGTAGCACCCAAGGGGAGAATACGATCGCGAAAGGTGGCGTTTTCACGGGTGGAGACGGTCAGTCCCAAACGCGGCAGAAAAATACGCAGCGCGGTCATGAACTGAACAAAGGTTTTGTCATTCACCAGGTAGTCGGGTTGAAAATCGCCTTCCGCCTCGTTAAATCGGGGCAGGGAGATGGCAACCTCGGTATTGATATACTTGTTTTCAAGGTAGCTGGCATGCAACCCGGTAAAAAACATTTCCCGCCGCGGCTCGGAAAGACCAAGCAGAGCCCCAAGATTAACGACCCTCATGCCGCCCTTGGCAGCCCGTTCAGGCCCGTTGAGCCGCCAGTGATAATCCATTTTTTTGCCGGCCAGATGAACCCGTTTATAAACGCCTTCGTCATAGGTTTCCTGGAACATGGTCATGGAATCGACACCTGCCTCATAGAGTTGCCGGTACTCCTCAATCTCAAGCGGGTAGACCTCAATCGCCACGGATGCAAAATGTTTCTTGAGCAGTCGCGACGCATCCACCAGGTACGACATGGGGGTCATGTGCTGGGCTTCACCGGTGAGAAAGAGCACATGCTGCATCCCGGTTTTGGCAATGGCCTTGGCCTCAATCTCAATCTCTTCCAGGCTGAGCTTTCGGCGAAGGATGGAATTTTTGTGATTAAATCCACAGTAAGCACAACCGTTGTTACAATAGTTGGAGATGTACAGCGGAATAAACATTTGGATCGTGCGGCCAAAATACTGCACGGTCAACTGGTGGGCTTTTCGGGCCATGGCCTCAAGATGTCCGGCAGCCCGAGGGCTCAGCAGAGTCAAAAGATCCATAGGATCGGGTTTTTCCTTGGCCATACTGAGGATGATGTCCTCATCATTCACCTGGTCAAAAAATTTAGGAACATTAAAATCACGGTACTGCTCAACTACCTTGTAGAATGACATAATTCGATCCTCATTTTATGAAAGTCGCAATAAGCTATTAAATTTCTTTCATGTTTTGTTGTGGGTTGAGCCTCTATGTCATAAAATTAAGATGATTCCAATTAGAACCATGAAGCGCATGGAGGACATGAAGATTAATTTTCCGGTATATATTCTTCATGCGCTTCATGTCCTTCATGGTAAAACAAACGACACATACTTAAACTTATGACATTGAGTTGAACATAGGTGTTGATAGACCAGGTCAACTCATGGCTGTTCTTCGTCAAGAAATCCGGTGAGCGGAGAAGAGGCGCGGGCAAAGGTGGACGCCTCGGCCATTTCCGCCAGGTAGGCCGCCCGCCCGGCTTTGACCGCCAGATCAAAGGCGCGTCCCATGGCTTCGGGATCCCGGGCCGTGGCAATGGCGGTATTCACCAGCACCGCATCTGCACCCATTTCCATTGCCGCCGCAGCCTGGGAAGGTTTACCGATTCCCGCATCCACAACGATGGGCACACAGGCATTCTCAATTAACATGGCAATCAGCGGTTTGGTCTCCAGTCCCCGGTTGGTTCCGATGGGCGAGCCCAGGGGCATCACCGCTGCGGCTCCTGCGTTTTCCAGACGTTTGGCCAGGGGCAGATCGGGCAAAACATAGGGCAGCACCTGAAACCCTTCTTTGGCCAGAATTTCCGTCGCTTTCAAGGTCTCCCAGTTATCCGGCATCAGGTATTTCATATCGGTGATAACTTCGATTTTAATAAAATCACCACAACCGGCTTCCCGGGCAATACGGGCAACGCGAACGGCCTGTTCTGCGTTGCGGGCGCCGGATGTATTGGGCAGCAGGGTCACATTTTTGGGGATGTATTCGAGAATATTTTCAGACTGCTCCGAGACGTCGACACGGCGCAGGGCGACCGTGATCATCTGTGAACCACTGGCCGCAAGCATCTTGGGAATTTGTCCATGGTTGCCAAATTTCCCGGTACCGGTCAGTAACCGGTTACTGAATTCTTTCCCACCTAATAAAAGTAAATCGTCGTTCATAATCAGCCTCCTCCGACAAAACTGAGCATCTCCAGGCGATCTTTGTCCTGGAGTTCAGTTGTCGGCCAAAATTCCTGTTTGATGATTTGCTGGTTAAGTTCGATAACCAGCGCCCCTGCATCGAGTTTTTTCCAGGCAATCAACTGTGCCAAAGTACAGGACTCTATGCATTCCTGTTTTCCGTTGACAAAAATATTCATAGGCAAAAATCCTTAAAAAAAAAGCCGTTTACCCCTCAAAGGAAGGGCAAACGGCTATAAAAATACCTAAATCCGGATTTTTCCAGGTTTATTGCTGTCTTGTCCGCTCTTCCCTTCGCCAGTATTATCCGGATCAGGTTCAATGGGTATAATCTCAGACGCTGTGCGCCACCCCAAACGATGAATTATGCTATATAGAGAATAAAAAGGTTTGTCAACCCGGAGTTAAATTTCAACAGTTCCCTTAAAAACGGTCTGGGCAGGCCCGGTCTTAAAAATATGACCAGAGGATTCATCCCATAAAATATCCAGATCTCCACCGTCCAGATGGACACGCACCTGTCGCCCTACCCATCCCGTCAGATGAGCGGCCGTAACGGCAGCACAGGCCCCGGTACCGCAGGCAAGGGTTACCCCGGCCCCGCGTTCCCACACCCGCATTTTTATTTGGCTGTCAGAGATGACTTCAATGAACTCCACATTGGTTTTTTCAGGAAAACGGGGGTGATTTTCCACCATGGGACCAACAACTTCAATGTCCACCAGTGACAAATCATTCACAAAGATCACCGCATGGGGGTTCCCCATGGAGACACAGGAAACGGACATTGTGCCCTGCCCTGTTTCAATGGGCACCCCAAGGGCCATCTTTCCATCATAGACAAAAGGGATCTGTTCAGGAATAAGCCGTGGCACCCCCATATCCACGCATACGGAGACCACCTGTGCATCTTGCTTTTTTTCAATGCGGGGCACCACAGTTCCGGCCAGGGTTTGAACCTTTATTTCATCTTTGACAAGAATATTGTTCTCGTACAGATATTTGGCAAAACAGCGCATGCCGTTGCCGCACATCTCCGGTTGAGACCCGTCTGAATTGATAATAACAAACCGTATATCATGGGTATCAGAATGCCGGGCCAGAATAATGCCATCGGCACCGATGCCAAACCTCCGATGACACAGGTGCACGGCCAGATCCGAATAATCAATGTGCCCGGCAATGGTTTTGTCCCGGTCATCCAGCATAATGAAATCATTGCCGAGACCATGCATTTTCCAAAAATCTATATGCATTGTCTATCCTCTCTCTTGTTAGGCTTGGGATCAGATTAAAATCGTCCAAATATGACTTAGGATTTTAAGTCGTATTCAAGGCGCGTTACTGGGAGCATATTCGAAATATGTGTTCAGTGACGCAACGCAGAAGACGGCTTAAAAGGAAAGTCATATGGATGGTTTTATTTTGATTGCGAGCCTTAATTACTGCACTCGGGAAAGTGTATCCATAATCTTCCCACCAAGCGCCTCGACCTGCCAGTTTCGTATACCCGGAATCTGCAACAGATCGTCCGGGCTTGACGGCTTGTCCGCTGCCACCGCAGCGATCATATTGTTATTGATCAAAAATCCAGGCTCCATGGCCAGGGTTTGGGAAGCAGTCTCACGCATTTTTTTTAATGCATCAATGCGGCCAAGGACCTGGGAGTTTTTTCGGGGCATCCGGGTTCTAGGATAAGAGGGCAATTCCCGGTGGGGTAAGGCAAGGGCTGTTTGAATGGCGTTGACGCACAATTGCCCGTACATACCAGCCTGCTTAGGGCTTAGCGCTCGATGTTTCAAAACAGCCTCAACACTGGTCGGCCTGCGCTGAACCATGGTCATGATGGACTGGTTGGACATAATTTTAAAGGGTGGCAAATCCTTTTTCTCCGCCTGGGAAATCCGGACTTCCAGCAGATGCTCAAGCACAGCAAGGCTTCGGTTGTCAAGCTTACCGGCCCCCTTGAACTTTTTAAACAAGGGCCTTAAATGGTTATTTTCGTATTTCACCCTGGCCTGCAAATCAAACTCCTCTTCGGCCCAGGCCAAACGCCCGATCTTTTCAAGGCGATCCTTTAAAAGGTCATGCAGTTCCACAAGCGTCGCCACATCCCCCACACTGTAGGCAATCATATCATCTTTCAAAGGCCGTTTGGACCAATCCACCTTCTGGTACTTTTTATCCACATCTATATTAAAATAAGATTTCAAAAGTGCGCCCAGACCCCGGGCCTTAATATTTAAAAAACGGCAGGCGATCTCGGTGTCAAATAGGTTTTCAATTTCAACGGACAACTCCCGGTCAAGGCTTCTGACATCAAAGTCTGACCCATGGAACACCTTGATAATTTCTGGATTTGCAAGGATTTGAGAAAAGGGTGAGAAATCATTGATCAGAAAAGGATCCACCAGCCAGGCCTGGTCTGGGCCTGCAATCTGGATCAGGCATATCTTTTCTGAAAAACAGTGCATGGAATCGGCCTCCAGATCCACGCCGATTATCTCACAGGGTTCAAGTTTCAGGCATACTTGTGCCAAGTCTTTGTCCGTTGTTACAAACTGATAAACCACCTTAGTTTTCCCTTGATTGTTTAAAACACTTCTTTTAAGATTCTTTTTTTAAATTTAACGGCTTTTATTACAATGTTTAATCAAAAACACTTGATCATACGCTGCCTTGGAAAATAGGGCAAGGTCAGGCATGATATATAACAGGAAGTAAAAAAAATGATTCAAATAACGTTCCCGGATAATGCAGTAAAAGAATTTGACACACCTCCCACAGGCATGGATGTGGCAAAAAGCATTTCCGAAGGATTTACCCGCAACTGCGTGGCCATGGAAATAGAAGGCAAAGCCATTGATTTAGGCGCTGTCATTGAAAAGGACAGTGCGGTGAGCTTTATCACAGCCAAAGACGACAAGGGGCTGGATATCCTGCGCCACTCTTCGGCTCATGTCATGGCTGAAGCCGTACTCAACCTCTATCCGGACGCCAAGCTGACCATCGGCCCTGTGGTGGAAGATGGATTTTATTATGATATTGATATGGAACCGGTGAGCGAAGCAGACCTTGAAAAAATAGAAGCTGAGATGAAAAGGATCATCAAGGCCAAGGCAGGCTTTGAACGCCGGGTGGTCACACGGGAACAGGCCCTGGCTATTTTCGCCGACAACCCCTTTAAGGTGGAGCTGATCAATGAACTGCCCGAAGGCGAAGAAATCTCTTTGTACCAGAACGGCAAATTCGTTGATCTATGCCGCGGCCCCCATATCCCCAACACCGGTATGATCAAGGGTGTTAAACTATTAAGAACGTCCGGTGCCTACTGGCGGGCGGACCAGTCCCGGGAACAGCTCCAGCGCTTGTACGGCATCTCCTTTTTTGACAAAAAGAAACTCAACGCCTATCTGAACATGATCGAGGAAGCCAAAAAACGGGACCACAGAAAACTTGGCACCCGCCTGGATCTGTTCTCTTTCCATGACGAAGCACCGGGCATGCCTTTTTTTCACGCCAAGGGCATTGACATGTGGAATGCGCTTTTGGATTACTGGCGCATGGAGCATAAAAAAGACGGGTATGTGGAGACCAAAACCCCTGTGCTGATGACCAGAAAACTTTGGGAACAAAGCGGCCACTGGGAGAACTACCGGGAAAACATGTATACCTCCACCATTGATGACGAAGAATACGCCATCAAGCCCATGAACTGTCCCGGCGGCATGATCCTTTACAAAACAAAATCCCACTCTTACAAAGACCTGCCCCACCGGGCCGGAGAGATCGGGATGGTACACCGCCATGAATTTTCAGGCGCGTTGTCAGGCCTGTTCCGGGTCCGGGCCTTTCACCAGGATGATGCCCATATTTTTATGACCCCGGACCAGATCCAGGAAGAAGTATTAGGCGTTCTGAAACTGGCTGAACGGGTTTATGCGCGTTTTGGTTTATCCTTTCACCTGGAGCTGTCCACAAGGCCTGAAAAATCAATCGGCACGGATGAGCAGTGGGAAACTGCCACCAACGGACTTCGCAATGCCATAGAAGCCTATGGCCGAGAATTTATGATCAATGAAGGGGATGGCGCATTTTACGGTCCCAAGATAGACATCCACATCAAGGACGCTTTAGGCAGAACCTGGCAATGCGGCACGATCCAGCTGGACATGGCGCTGCCGGAACGCTTTGACCTGACTTACAAGGGCGCGGACAATGAAAAGCACCGCCCCATCATGATCCACCGGGTGATCTACGGTTCCATGGAACGGTTCTTTGGTATCCTTGTGGAGCATTTTGCCGGCAAATTTCCCCTGTGGCTGGCCCCGGTCCAGGCCGTGATCCTGCCCATCAACCAGGAACTGGCCCCCTATGCAGAAGAAATCCAGCATCTGCTGGCGGTTCATGATATCCGTTGCGACGTAGATGACAGAAACGAAACCCTTAAAAAGAAAATCAGGGAAGCCCAGTTGAACTATATTCCTTTAATCATCACCATCGGTGACAAGGAAAAGGACGACAAGGTATTGTCCGTGCGCACTTTAGACGGCAAGGTCAAGATGGGGGTCACCCACAAAGAGTTCCTGACCAAGGTCTGCACCCACATCAGCGACCGGGTCCTGGAGGGAATTAGTCTTTAATATATTAAATCATGGCTGATTTTTCCGATAAACTGGTACAGATTCTAAATTACGGCTCCCTGAACCTGGGCTTAGGCATAGGCTACGCCCTTGAAATATTTGATGTCATGGATGAAAAAGGTTCCGCCCTGACCCTTGGAGAACTTTCCGGCGCGACGGGTCTGGACATGCGTTATCTCAAGGAGTGGCTGGGCATCATGGTCACCGGCGGCATTATTGAGATGACAAAAAAGCCGGACAATGAGGACACCTTTTTCCTGCCGCCAACCCATGGGGATCTTCTGTGCAGAAGGGCCGGAAACAACAATATGGGGGTTTATACCCAAGAAATTCCCCTGCTGACCGCCTGTGCCATGGATGCCGTAAAACAGGGATTCAAAACCGGCCAGGGCGTTCCCTTTTCCATTTATCCAGATTTTCAGGCATTCATGTCGGAACTGGCAGATGCCAAGCACCGCAAGGTGTTGATCCAGGAATTTATTCCCTATGTTGACCAGGGTCGACTGGAAAAAAGGCTGCAGCAAGGCATCCGGGTCTGTGATCTGGGTTGCGGCCAGGGCGTGGCAGCCTGTCTCATGGCCCAGGCCTATCCTAAATCTGAATTTATCGGCATGGACAACCATGAAAAAGCCCTTGAACAGGCCCGGGCTTTATCCGAATCTTTTGGGTTGTCCAATATTGCGTTCATCAACCAGGATGCGGCTAAAATTTCTGCTCTGCCAAAGTTTAACCAATACTTTGATTACGTATGCGCCTTTGATGCCATCCACGACCAGTCCCATCCGCTGGATGCGCTAAAAGGGGTGAAATACATGCTGCGTGAAGGCGGCCTTTTTTCCATGATCGATATCAAGGCCGCCACCAATATCAAGGACAATACCGATCATCCCATGGGGCCGTTTTTATATACGGTAAGCCTGATGCACTGCATGCCCATCGGGCTTAATGACAACGGCTCGGGCCTTGGCATGATGTGGGGGAAACAGCAGGCCATAGATCTGCTCAGACAAGCGGGTTTTTCAAAGGTTTGTGCCGAAGAGATCCCCAATGATTCATTTAATCTGCATTTTTTATGCGCCCCATAATTTAACCTATATCCCAAAAAACACAGGAGAAACACGCCATGGAAATCACCTGCCTGCTTGAAAACAACACCACGGACCCACAACTTGCATCGGCCCACGGCTTAAGTTTTTTTATCCGCACCGGCACCCGGTCCATTCTTTTTGATATGGGACCGGACAACAAATTTGCAGACAATGCAAAACATTTGGGTGTAGACCTGTCAAAAATGGACATGGCCGTGCTGTCCCACGGGCACTATGACCATGGCGGCGGCATCCCGCAGTTTCAAAAAATCAATGACAAAGCAGCAATCATCATGACCCGGGGGGCCATTGAAGGCAGATACTATGCCCGCTACAAGAATAATGAACCCCGGTATATCGGCCTTGACACCGATGCCATTGACAAAAGCCGCTGCCGGTTTCTTGGTGCGGACCTGGCCTTGTCCGAGAATTTAACCATTATCACAGATTTTTCAAAAAAGGGCTTTATCCCCCAGGGCAATTCAGACCTTTTGATGCAGCAGGAAGACGGGAAACTTATTGAGGATGAATTTTCCCATGAACTGGCCCTGCTGATCGTGGAAGACGGTACCTCGGTTCTGTTCACCGGATGCGCCCACTCGGGCATGGGGAACATGATTGATACGGTTCTTACCCGCACAGGCCGGGATCATATTGACCATGTGATCGGCGGATTTCACCTGTATAATCGCATAACCCGGGTCACAGAACCTGACAACCGCCTGGATATTCTGGTCAATGAATTGTCATCCTATGACGGCACAACCTATTATACCGGCCACTGCACGGGCCCTGATGCCCCGGCGTACATGGCCCGCAAAATGACGCGCCCAATCAACGTATTTGCCACCGGCACCCGGCTTGAAATCTGAAGTTTCACCATAATTTGAGTTTGATTGTCGCTGGATCAGATCGGGTGTAATTGCACATTTAGGGTAAATCCGTCATAGGGTTTGCCCTAAATGTGCAATTACACCCTATTATGAATCAAAACCGGTAGATTCCCTACCGGTCCTGATCCGACTTCAGATTTATAAATCCCTGAGAATGGATGGGGCTGGCATGATATTCCCCTCAAAAACCATGAAATGGTTTTGTCTCTGTGACATTAACATAGGTGAAAATCAGTATCATGTCCCCGGAATTCATGCAGGAGGCGTATAACCAAGCACACGGCATTACACCCGCCACCATCAGCAAAAAGATCAATACCTTTGATTATACTATGGCCGGCATGAATGCCAATACAATGGAAGCGGCCATAAATGAGGAACTCAAAGCCTATGATGCGGATGAGCTGAACCTGGAAGATGTGATCCGAAACCTTGATACCAAAATGAACGAATCGGCAGAAAGTCTGGAATTCGAGCAGGTTGCACAATACCGGGACAAGATTCGGGAACTGAAAAAGATTAAAACAGCCCAGCCATAATCAGTGACAAAATGATCAATGGGAAAATAAAAAGACTATCAATGTTTGTGTATTTTTTTTCTTTAAACTGTGTATTTTTTTTACATATTTGATAACCTGATTTATGTTACCTTCTTTTGATTTAAATAAAGTTTTATAAAATTAAGTAGTTATATGTTCACCTTGATGTTTGGCATTGTAATTGCTGTTATTCTAAAGATACAGAAAGAACTGTGAAAATAATAGCTTAATCATGTGAAAAGGAGAATAAAATGAGAAGAGTAATTCTCTCTGTTCTATTAATTCTTGGCCTCGCGACGAGTAGTGGGGCGTCGACTATATATAACTTCTCCGGTGTATCTGCATCCGGAATAGGGTCGGCTACGATGGACGTTTCTATATCGGGCAATGTCCTAACCGTGAAGTTGGACAATACCTCACCCATTTCGACCAGTACTTCGAACGACAATATTCCCGCCCTCGTTGCGTTTGGGTGGGACCTTGGCAACGATCCCCTGCCAACAATGGTCAGCTGGAGTTTAAAGGCTTTTGATGAGAATTTTGATGAGATCTATATTGACGACCAAGATGGTAGTACTGGTGAATGGGAAATAGATCCAGATGGCAAACTCGAAGGTACCTCACTGGATTTTATCCCCAACAACGATGGTGCTTCTAGCAATGTTGCGGCTGCACTTTACAATCCTGCGGCTGAATTAATTCTTGATTCAGATGGCCAAACTCCACATTATTTTACTCAAGCAGTCCTGACTATGGAATTCGATGATACACCACTTTTTTCCTATGAACAAAATGTAAGCCCGTACGTACGGATGCAAAGGGTTGGTAATGGTACTGCAGGCAGCTTGAAGCTGTATGGGGTGCTGGACGAGGGCGGCGGTGGCGGTGGCGGTGATCCAGTCCCAGAACCAGCGACTTTTATACTTTTCGGCATCGGTCTGTTGGGGCTTGCAAAAATTTCAAGACGAAAAAAATAATTCAGATTTGAACATGTCATAGAAAAAGGCAGGGTGAAAAAGTTCACCCTGCCTTTTTTATTCCGTTTGTTTTTTCGAAAGGATCTTTGTCCGATTTAAACCCTTTCTCTTTTCGTTGCGCGGCAGCCCAAAATCAGGACTACCACTTAATAGCTATTTATAGACCGTTATGGTATCTGCCCCTTCATTGCCCGCTGTATCAAATGCTTTCACTGAAAGCGTGTAAGCGCCTTTTGACAGCTTCCGGGTATTCCAGTTCCAACTCAATTCGCTTTTATATTTTACCGCTTTGAGTTCTCCGTCTATAAAAAGTTCCATCCGGTTGATGCCGCTGTCATCTGAAGCCGATGCCTGAACTGTTACTCGGTTGCCAATGGATGCACCGTCACCAGGTGAAGTAATGGTGACAGCAGGCGCCTCAGTATCTTGAAAGATTACGTTGTCCACGCTCACACTGATTACGCCGGACTGTCCTCGATTCCCGGCTGTATCATAGGCCACGGCCACTAATTCGTAAGTACCATCGGCATAAGCTGTGGTGTTCCAGAAAAATGCATAGGGAGACGTGATGTCTTCATCAAGAAGCTCACCGTCAAGATAGAGTTCTACCAGAGCGACGCCGCCCTCATCCGTGGCAGAGACATCCACAGTGATGCCGCCACTGACCAGCGCACCGCCTTGAATGGGTGTAATCGAAACAACGGGTGCCGTTGTATCATCAGCGCTCTCATTTGCCACAGTCACTGCAATAACACTGGACCAGCCGTCATTTCCTGCGCTGTCATAGGCCACGGCCATCAGTTCATGGTCGCCGTTTGCATAGCCATAAGTGTCCCAGGCAAATGTGTAGGGCGAAGTGGTATCAGAGGATAAAAGTTCACCGTCAACGTATAGTTCAACCCGGTCCACACCCCCCTCGTCCGCCGCTGAAACGCTTACAGTCAAGCTGCCGTTGACGGTTGTGTCATTCTGGGGTGATGTGATGGCCACAGAAGGATCAATGGTATCCTCGTCAGGAACAGCAGCCAATGCAGTCTGGATGCTCTGAAGGGCGTTTATTCTGCCGTAACCGAAATAGTTATCAAACCCTGTGGTGCCAAGATCGACAGCACTCTGGGTGAGGATATCCACAACCTGGACATTGGTTAACGACGGGTTGGCTGAAAGAATCAGGGCCACTACACCGGCGGTGATGGGGGATGAAAAGGATGTCCCGTTCCAGTTTCCATACCCACCACCGCGGGTAGTTGTCAAAATGTATGAGCCTGGCGCGGCTATGTCGATCCAGTCCCCGTAATTTGAAAAACTTGCCAGAGTGTCGGATGAAGTAGTAGCGGATACCGCTACCACATTGGCACAGGCTGCAGGATAGTATGGTGTGTCAGTTGAATAGTTATGGGCACAGGCAAGGATAACCGCACCCTTGTTCCAGGCGTAATTCACTGCATTCTGCAGGGTGGAGGAGTAGCTTGACCCACCAATACTGATGTTTATGACCCTGACGCCCTGGTCAGCAGCATAATTAATGGCTTGGGCGATGTCATAATACGTGGCATAATCATTGGCGTCTAAAACCACCAGGGGCATGATCGGGCTGTTCCATGCCACGCCGGCAACGCCGGTAGTGTTATCGGTCATGGCTGCGGCAGATCCGGCGACAGCCGTGCCGTGTCCGAGAACATCCTGAGTATCTGTATTGTTATCAAGAAAGTTATACCCGGCAATAAGATTACCCGCAAGATCGGGATGGGTGGGATCAACACCGGAATCAATGATGGCGATGGGAACGCTTTGGGAGCCCGTAGTCAGATCCCATCCGCTGGGAGCTGAAATTTGCGGCAGGTGCCACTGGGAAGGGTATTGGTCATCATTGGGCACATACCCTGCTTCAGCAATAAAATTTTCTTCTACAAACTGGATGTTCGGATTCTTTGATAGCGCCTTTTTCACCTGTTCAAGAGCATGCTCAGGCACCTTGATCCGACGTACTTTTATTTTTTCTATCTCTCCGGCCGTGGCAGCACCATGCGAGTTGAGAAGTTTATTCACATCACCTTTTGTAGCGCCCGATTTTACCTGAATCAGTAATTCTCCTGGCATAAATTTTTTACTGCTGCCTGCCTGGACAAAACCAGATCCAGCCAGAACCATTACCATTATGACGGCAATGGTCATTATTGTGTGTAAATTAATTTTTAATGTTTTTTTCATTTTGGACCTCCATTGATTACTTGCCAGGAAACAAGCATCCATAATGGAGGGAAGACTTGTTTCTTCGGCAACTCGGCTATCCGCCAGTGACGGACCCATAAGCTTTGTGTGCCGTGGTTACCCACGGGTTACCTTTGTCGGAAACGTCTATCTGAGAATACAGCAAAATATATACCACCGCCATATAAAAAATTAAAAAATTCCTTACCCCTTTTGCTGGTATACTTTTCCTTTCCCACCTAAATTTTGGTTTTCAACAAGAATTGACATTTTGCGCACATTATTTAACAATTGGTAAGATTCAAAAAGTGTAACAAGAGTTCAGGCAAATTTGACATAAACATTTTGTAACGTTGGGGTAAAACAATTTGGAGTGCATCATGTCCCTCAATGAGCAGAAGAATGCGTGCAATTGAATATTTAGGGGAAATTCGTCATGTGGTTTTGCGAATCAAACTTAGTTCTTCATGTCTCATCTTTGAGTTTTCTACTTTTAATGAAGTTGTCTACCGTCAACCGGTGCACCCCTAAAATTCTTCCAATCGCACTGACGGAAACTTTCTTCCTGAGCAGTTCTTTTATTTCTTCCTCTTTACCGGTAAGCTTTGTTTCCTTAGAGAGGCTTCCTTTGGGCCTTCCCAGCTTTTTACCTTCACTTTTTTTGCGAGCCAGTGCTTCCTTGGTTCGCTGAGAAATCAAAGTTCTCTCTATTTCAGCAGATAATCCAAAAGCAAATGCCAACACCTTGGAATTGATATTATTCCCCAGCTCATATCCTTCTTTGACTGCATAGACCTTGATGTCACGCTCCATACAGTCATGCAAGATGCTCATCACCTCCATCAAATTTCTACCCAAACGAGATAATTCACTGACAATCAGAATATCGTCTTCTTTGAGATTTCGTAGAAGTTCTCCCAATTTACGATCTTGATATTTTTTCGTAGCACTGACGGTTTCCTCAATCCATTCCTTGATGTGGATTTTTTTTGAGTCCGCAAATCTCAAAATTTCATATTTTTGATTTTTCACAGTCTGCTGATCTGTGCTGACTCGAATATATGCAAAAATCATATTATTATCCTTGATGTTATATTAAATATATTTTTAGAATTATTTTATATAAAAATTATATAAAGTAAAAGTATATTTATACAGACAAAAATAAACCATTACAAACGGACGTTTTATTAATCATCTTAAGGAGGTAATATGGCAACTCATCTTAAAATTCTAAATCAGAATGATATTAAAGAATTTGATTTTCCTCCACAATTTAGCGGTGAGGAGAGAAAGCGATTTTTCTATTTACCCAATTGGGCAGAGGAATTGGTTAACAGTTTTAAAACTCCAACCAATCAGGTTGGCTTTGCCTTGCAGTTTGGCTATTTCAAAGCATCCAATAAATTTTTTGTAGCCCGGAAATTTCACCAAAAAGATATTGAATTTATAGCCAAATGCTTGGGTTGTCAGCTCAATGAGCTTGATTTCGATAGTTATACAACGAGAAGCTTTCTCAGGCACCAAGAGCTTATTCTTGCCAATACAGGATTTCGAAAATATGATAATTCTGGCAGAAAATTTTTACAAAAAGAAGCTCAAAAATTATGTTATAGACAAATGAAACCCCGTCTCATGTTTATGTCTTTGGTGGATTTCCTAAAATCTCAAAAAATGGAAATCCCCAACTATCACACATTTTCCGAAATCATTACCGATGCCCTTAGAAATTTTGAAAAAACTCTCATTGAGGATATTGATAAGCACCTATCCACGGAAGAAAAATGTCTCCTCGATGATTTGCTTGAATTCGGGGAAGAGTACATCGACGGAGACAAGCAAGACTCGAAAATCAAGCGGTATAAAGTCACCCTTCTCAAAAAAAGCCATCAATCCACCAAGCCTTCAAAAATAAAATCCAATATCAAGTATTTACAGTACCTTGAAGGTCTCTTCAAAGAACTTGAACCGATAATCAGCACCCTCAATTTGTCGTCAGAGTTGATCCAATACTATGCTCAAGTGGTGATTAAATCGAGGGGCTTTCAAATGAGTCGGAGAGAAAGCCGAAGATATCTTTTATTGATATCTTTTGTGAGCTACCAATATTACAGATTGAATGACGTTTTGATTGATGCCTTACTACAATCCGTCCAAAGCACCATAAATACAACCGATAGAAATCACAAAGAGATTTTTTACAATCAGCGAAAGGAAAGGCATCAAAAACTACATGTCTTTTCCCAGAGAGTGACCAGTCATCTAACCGCCATTGAGCAAGCCCAAACAATCCTGCATGATAAAAATTTATCCGCTGATGAGAAGGTTGAGAGTCTACAGGCGTTGTTTTCTGAAAAATTTGAGCAGGACTCCGTTGAAATTCAAAATCAAGTAAACCAGCTTGGTGCGGAGGCAAAACAGATTACCAAAAATATTGATTTTTATGATCTGCTGGAGAGTAAATCCCTAAAACTGCAAAACAGAGCCTCCGAAATCGTCAAGCATATTCAATTCGATGAGCAAACTTCAAATAAAACTTTATTGCAAGCCATTGAGTATTACAAGAAAAAAGACGGGAACGTGGGGAAAGATCCTCCCGTGGATTTCTTAGACGTCAAAGAACAAAAGGTTTTGATCTCCTCCGATGGGAAATTCAGAGTCTCTCTGTATAAAGTTTTGCTGTTTTCAGAGATTGCGAACGGTATTCGGTCTGGTGCATTGAACCTCAAATTTTCCTACAAATATAGAGCTTTTGATGATTACTTGATTTCTCAAGATGTTTGGGAGGCTAACAAACAATATTTGTTGGAAAAGGCAGGTCTCGAAGGGGTTCAAGATTTTGCGGCGTTGGAAGACAAACTAAAAAAGGCCCTACAAGAACAATTCCGAGAAACCAATCAGAATATTATCAATGGAAAAAACGAATATGCAACGATTCAGAAAGACGGTTCATTAAAGATAAAAACTCCAAAACTGGAAAAAGATATAACCTCCGAAATTGTTTCTGATTTTTTTCCTAAAAATCGTGTCATCCCTTTGCTTGAGGTGCTTTCTACGGTTAATAAGATTTCTCAGTTTACCGACTGTTTTGAATATTGGCAGCAGAAACACGGTCGAGAGAAACCCGATAATAAGGTCTTCTTTGCTGGTATTACTGGCTATGGGTGCAATTTGGGGATAACCAAAACCTCTCAAATTTCCCGCAATATCAACCCATCTGAATTGGAAAATACAACCAGTTGGTATTTCAATCATGAAAACATCATTCGTGCCAATGACAAGATTCTGAGCTTACTGGATCGGTTACAGCTCCCTAAATTATTCAAACGGAATCAGGCTATCACCCATACCAGCAGTTACGGACAAAAATTCAGTATTGGCGTTGATTCCTTGAATGCCAGCTATTCCTACAAGTACTTCGGCAAAGGCAAGGGAGTCAGCGTATACAGCTTTATTGATGAGTGCCACCGGCTATTTTATTCCACTGTAATAAATTCGGCGGAAAGAGAGGCTGCATATGTGATTGACGGATTTATGCACAATGATGTGGTGCAAAGCGATATCCATTCCACCGACACTCATGGGTACAGCGAGATGATATTTGGGGTGACCCACCTGTTGGGAATTTCCTTTGCCCCCCGGATCAAGAGTTTTAAAAAACAGCAGTTGTACAGCTTTGAAAGCCCATCAATTTTGAAGGATCTTGGCTATCATGTATTGCCGAAGGGAACAATTGATCTCAAAATCATTGCTGAACAGTGGGATCAGATTTTACGATTTATCGCCACCATCAAGCTGAAAGAGACTTCCGCTTCGCAGCTTTTCAGACGACTGAGTTCCTACTCCAAGCAGCATCCGCTTTACAGGGCTTTGAAACAGTTTGGGCGGATCATTAAAACCCTTTTTCTGCTCAGATATATCGACGATGTGGAGTTGCGACAAATGATTGAAAAAATGTTGAACAAACTGGAAAGTTCCAACAAGTTTGGAAAAGCAGTCTTCCAC